>JBGTMK010000504.1:0-2003 GCA_041743605.1 Nostoc sp. | reverse complement strand
CTTTTTTAGAACCATCTGGTAGCTGCACTAAATCCTTAGCAATGACTCGATAGCCATTGCGACGCATCCACAGCAGAAACCCCTGTTGCTTCTCGTTTGTTCGGTCTACACCAGTGTAGAAAAAAGACCGCAGTAGTCTAGAACCTCCAGTTAACCGACACAATAGCTTCGTGTAATCTATTTCAATTCCAAGTTGTAGTGCAGCGTAAAATAGATTTGAGCCATCAATAAATATGGCGACCCGACCCCGATTCTCCAAAACTTGTTCTGGCGTAAATATTGAATCGGTTTCAAAATTATTCAACATCATTGTGATACCTCAATTTTTATCCCTGTTATTTTTGATACAAATTACCAACTTTTAGATGCTAGTCACAGCGGCTTATGATAATGTTCCGAGGCTAATTTAAGTTCAGCCCCGATAAATTTTTTGAGAAAATAAGAGATTGAACAAAATCAGAGTTTGATAAGGACTAATCGTTTTTCGGGGGTTCTATTCGCTTAAAAATAGGTTTGGGTGTACCCAACTCTTGTTTACTGGATAGTATTCCCCATGTAGCATGAATAGAAAAAGGGGCGGTAACTGAACTTTGTATTTGATCGTTAAAGTTTATTCCGAAGCCCAGCTGCTGATAAATATCGCTACTGATGTTCGGAATAATTGGGGATAGCAGATAAGCTGCTAGTCTAACTGATTCTAGAACTGCGTAAAGAACTTTTTCCACCGACTCTTGCTGTCCCTGTTTATATAATGACCAAGGAGCTTGTTCATCAATAAACTTATTACTGGCTTGCACCAATGAAAGGATAGCCCCGCAGGCTTGATTGAAAGCTAGCTCTTGGTATGCTTGTTTCACCTGTTCCCCTAGACGTAAACCAATTGCTTTCAAAGGATTTTCGTCAGGAATCGCTTCATTGCCGATTGATGGGACTTTATTCTGGGCGCAGTATTTCTTCACCATGTTCAAGGTGCGATTGAGCAAATTACCTAAATCATTTGCCAAATCTGCATTCAAAACATTAATGAACCTTACTTCATTAAAATCTCCATCTTTGCCAAATTCGATTTCCTTAAGGAAGTAATAACGAACGGCATCACTACCATAGCGCTGAACTAACGCGATAGGATCAAGGGTATTACCCAGACTTTTGCCCATCTTCTGTCCATCTTTGGTCAAAAAGCCATGCCCAAATACTCGCTCTGGTAAGGGTAAGCCAGCCGACAACAGCATTGCAGGCCAGTAAACTGCATGGAAGCGGAGAATATCTTTACCAATTAGGTGCAGGTTGATTGGCCACCATGTTTCTAAAGCATTTGCTAAAGTCGGTTCTGCATCTGGTTCTAGTAATGCTGTGACATAACCTAGCAGCGCATCAAACCAGACATAAAGGGTGTGCTTGGGATCAACTGGTACGGGAAAACCCCAATCTAAATTCACCCGCGAAATGGAAAAGTCTTGCAACCCTTGATTAACAAAGCTGAGAACTTCGTTGCGCCGACTTTCTGGTTGAATAAAATCTGGTCTTGATTGATAAAATTCTGTCAGCTTATTTTGATATTTGGATAAGCGGAAAAAATAGTTTTGTTCGTCTCGCCACTCTACTTCTTTGTTAGTATGAATTGGGCAACGGTGTCCTTCTAATAGATCCCGTTCTTCTTTGAATTCTTCGCAGGATACGCAATACCAACCTTGTTGTTGTCCCTGGTAGATATCACCAGATTCCCAGACTCGCTCAAAGAATTCTTTAACGATCGCTTCATGACGAGGTGCAGTAGTCCGACTAAAGCGATCGTATTGAATGTCTAGTAACTGCCATAAACTCACAAAGCTAGGGACAATTTCATCGCAAAACTCTTGTGGTGCTTTGCCTAAACTTTCTGCCGATCGCTGAATTTTTTGCCCATGTTCATCTGTACCTGTAATTAGTAATACCTGATGCCCTAGTAGCCTGTGAAATCGCGCAACTACATCTGCTGCGATCGTCGTATAAGCACTGCCTAT
>JBGTMK010000503.1:0-6354 GCA_041743605.1 Nostoc sp. | reverse complement strand
AAGTTAGTTTAGCCGTTTTATTAACAATTTAAGTAAAATTTTATTGATACAGCAACCAGCATTATATAAGCCATTTTGTTCTATGTTTAGTATTCCCATTGTACAGTTACAAACATCACTCGTAATATGCTGTTTTTTCTTACTGGTAAATAAGCCTGTTTAGGTTTTATTTAAACAATAAATTAGCAACATTCAACTGCTAGAACTCTAACGTTTAAGGAGTTTTGGCTTAGGAATTGGCTTAGGCGTTGGGGTCGTATTTTCGGGAATCTGATAATTAGCCACAGCAGAGGCGATCGCCTGTATTTGCTGTTCGCTCAAACACTCAGGACAATTAACCATTGCTTGCAGTAGTGCAGGTACACCTTGAAAAACTTGTACTGAGCAATTGTTAACTCCCAACCATTTGGCGATAGGGAAGACCACAGGAGCATAAACGCAACTATTAGGGAGATTTGGAATAACAGATACTATCCATTGGGCAAACATTTGCTCATGGTAAGCACTTTGAGACGTTGGGCTATGAGTTATTGCTACCCAATTATTGCCTTCTCGACGTTTCCACTTATCGTTGTATGCGCTAAATGAACCCTTCCAAGTCTTGATTTCTAGTAAGAAAATGCCTTTTGTACCGATAATCAAGTGGTCTATCTCGGTTAAACCACCAGAATTCTTAGTAGGGATTAAGGCATTATTGAACATCACCTAAGTACAAGTATCAGGAAAGCATTGCAATATGGCTGAAATTCCCCATTCACCCATGCTACCTTTGAGTTGATTTTTGGCCTGCTTAAATTCATAAACGAATGAAGCTAATCCAGTTAATGTACTGTCACCTAAAGCTTGGTGAATTTCTTGATGTACAGCAGACTTTTTAGCAGTTATTTTTTCTTGGAATACTGCTCTTAACTTTAGCGACTGTTGCAGAGTTTTCATAACCAGTTTTCTAATTAACTTGAACGGAATTTTGAGCAGGTTTTGTCTGCATAGTGCTGGACGTATTTAGCTTACGAGATAATGCCAGCACACCCATAGCAAACTGCTGATATACTTCTGGTGGCTTATTCATGAAAATAACAATTGAGTTGCGGTGACTGTGAATTGCTAAATACCGATTTTTATTGGTAATTGCATATACGATTAGAGCAACACCTAAACCAATAATAATTAAGCCGCCTAAAAAAGAGTGAGCTAGTAAACCTAGAGCAAAAAAGATGCAAGAAGCTCCAGTACCTAACAGTGCATAAATAGGTGCTTCTTGAGTTTCAACTGAATCAATATTTTGAATCCGTATCCAAGTATCTTTCTTCTCCAAGTAGGTTTTAACTGTAGCTTGAAGAGTATCACCAGTTACTTTGACGGTCATTTGCCCTTTAGCAGGAATTAAGATATTACCCCACACCTGAGCAGGTTTTCCTGTAATTTCAGAAAGAGGTTGATTACTTCTCATATTTGTATTACCGTTCATTAGATGCTTTACTTAATATCTAAGCCTAGTTATTGTTTGCTATCTGCATTAAGTATTTCTTCAACAGTCAAAGAACGAATCAACTCTCGAATTACATCGGTTGCTGGCCGTCCTGTGATTGAGCAGTATTTTTCTAATTTTTCTGCTTCCCCGGATGCCAGATTAATTGTGAGTCGTTTAGTAGCCCATTTCTTATTCACAGGTTAAATACACTTTCTTGTAAACTACTTCTCTAATATCAATCATTTAAACTGTCATTACCACGATAAATTTAATGAAATTAGATTGAAGAGGCTATCAAGAAACTGCTATCAAGTTTAAAAATCTAATGAAGTAATTAAATAGTTTATTGAGTATAAAGCTGAGATAATTTTAAAACAAGAATTGTGAATGGGATATAAGGTAAATCATTTTACTTTGTTAAGCAGACAGTAGAAACACATAATAATTAACAGCTTATGAATAATATGTCTAACAGCAATATTGAGCCAAACTAAATTAAGCCAGGAACAGCAAAGATTCTAGTGAACCGCGATCGCTCTTACTTCAAATTTAACGATTGAATAAAAGATGCGCCCTTAGACTTTAGTTCCTCAGATGATGGTAGTAATGCTAGAGCTTCAACCGTTTGACTATCTTTGATACAAAGTAAACTTCTTTGATACATTAACTTACTGTTAATATTTATACTATTTTTCTTACTTTCTGCTTGTAATGAAGGGCTGGGAACTCCTGTTAAGGTAAAGTCTAAACATTTATATCCATTCTTCATAACAGAAGTTTCAGATATCTTTTTACCGTTCACAAAGTTAGATTCATTTGCAGATTCGCTAAGAGCCTGTAAAATTTTTGGAATTTTTTCAGGAGCTATTTTTTTAGCAAAGGTTGATTGAGCTACAGTATATGCAGATTCACCTTTTATTGCTGTCCATGTGCGGGTTGTTATGCCGTTAAGTGGAGTATTAACCTCCTCTACAACAGAACCCGGCATCAAAATGCTGAAGTTCCCTTCTTTAGGAGTAAGTACTTGGCTTTGAGATGATGCAGGAGCGCAAGCCGATAAAGCAAATATGCCCAAGTAAGTTATTATCTGAAAAAATTTATCAGCATTATTCAGTAAATTCATAGTCATTTTAAAAAATTAAGTTTATTCCTCGATTTACCCTTTGTAGCCAAAATAAATCAACAGCTTGCTTTAAGTTAATAAGAGGATAAGCTATCGCTATGCTTTCAACTTTTGCATACGTTGCCACTGCTGTTGTGTAATCTTGTAATTTGTAGCGTTCGGCTGACGAATTACAATTAAGGTCTTTAATGATAGGGCCTTGTTTTAAGTCTTCCCTTGGCAGGGGCTTTTCTAACATAAAAGCTACCAAACTGAATCTCCGCGTCAGATTTCCTACCAACACCCCACCCCAGTGTCTGATATTCTAACTGGAAACATATTTAGCCCTGCGTTTCTCCCTTCTTCGCTTTTTATAGTTATTAACCTGATATTTAAGCCGCATGAACGGGTAAATATCTCCTGCCAAGTGAAAACCTATAGACCCAACAAGCCCTACATCAGAATAAAGCAATGTTACAGTAAAAATATAAAAAATAATATGTGTAATAATATGTAGTCTTCCTTGATAAATATGATTTCCAAGAGTTACAAATAAGCCCAGAGAAATTGCCAAGTAATAATTATTTATATATATGCCTAATTGATGTACTAGTACTCCCCGAAATATCAACTCTTCTGTTATTGGATTTAATATATATACAGCAATCAAAAATAAAATTCTCTGAAGTTTTTGCCGTGGTATAAGTCTTACAAAAACAAGATAAGCATCATTTTCTACAATTTGGCTGACTCTCAAAAGATTTAAAATCTTATTTAGAATTAACACAAATATACAATAGCAAACTAAGCCAATTATTAAGGAGAAAACTGGTAATATCTCAAATTTTAAACCAACTGATGGTGCATCCCATCCTAGAATATAAGTTATGGAAAAAAAGGAAATTAACGAAATCTGATTCCATAAAATATAAAAGCCAAAACTAGACTTTGGTCTTTCTACTTCTCGTTGCTTTTTAATTAATTTTCTTTGAGCTATGCTGCTATACAAATACACCATACTTAAGAAAAGTACAAAGAATATAACACAATTACTAAATGGAGGTAATTCAGTTTTCACGATTATCTTTTAGTGGGTTCAAGCAAGTTTAAATCCATCACGGCAACCATGTCTTTCGCATAGCGGGTTGCAAGCCACGGCATCTGCTCAAGGTCGCGGATACGTGTCAATTATGCAGTAGTACTTGGGATTGCCTTGGAATAGCCAATATACTGTTGTTTGGTAGATTTCCTTGCTTGGTTTGGGTGGGGCGATCTAATCATCATCATCACCAGGGGCCCATCCATAGTCAGGAAAACTTTCTAAGCCAATCATGCCTAAGTAATCTCTGGTATCAAGACTCATATCCTCAAAATTCTCCTCATCGTCTTCTTCATCATTGATAATTTCGTCTAAAGCATCTGCTAGAAAGCGCTTAATTAGCCAAGAGCTAACTTGAGAAAAATCACGTTTAAATCCTAAATAAACTGCACCAAGCACAGCCTCAAACATTTCTGTAAAAAGTTTCTCTTGCTCATTTAAAGGTTTTCCTTTTAGACTTTTTCCCAATAGGCAGAACTCTGGTAAATTTAACTTAATAGCAAATTCTGACAATTGGGCTTTATCTACAAGTGATTGTTTATCCTCAGTAAGTTCGCCTTGTGTAGACTCAGGACATCTTTCATATAAATAGTCAGTAACAATAGCACCAAGAATTGCATTTCCTAAATGAACTAGCCGTTTGTAAGCTTTCTCTTGTAAATCTTTTGTCTGCCTATCTACATTTGATTCATAGATAAATGATGGGTGTCTTAAAGCTATTTCTAGCGCTTCTGTTGCCTGAAATTCACTTATACCAATTCCTTTCAAAAAAGCTTGAATTTGCTGTTGTCTTTGCTGTTCTGGTTTATACAATTGTGTCATGATTTAATAATTATGATGATGATTTTTAGTTAAAAAGTAGTAAAAACAAGAGAGTATGTCTACTACAATCCCTTATGCCCTTAATAAAAGAGCAGCTAAAGAAACTTGTATACTGGTAAGTTTAATTCCTTCAAATACAATTAGGTTGAGTTTGTCTGTATCTTGCACTAACTGAATCACAAAGTTTTCATCATCCAAAATTGCTTTATTCCCATCGGTATACTCTTTTAAAAGTTTTTGTACAGCCTTCATCTCCTTCCAAGTATTTAATTTTTTTAACGTACTCTTAACAGCTGCTCGATCTAAACCTGCTGGAAAGTGATCAAGCATACTCACCCGACGTTGAATTTTAGTAATGCGCTCAGAGGTGACGCTAATGTTTTCTAGGGTTTCTGGCTGTTCTAATTCAGCAACCTGCTGCTGTTTTAAGCCCACCAGTTTGTTATATAAAGATTGAGCGCATGATAGTAAATATTTTGAAGAGAAAACATTTCCCGCTATTGGAGTTTTGAAGGCAGTAGCGATCGCCATACCATAACCATCGTTTTCTCCGGTTTGGTCATTCCAGAACAAAGTCTGCTGTTTCTCTAAAATTGGTTCTCCATTTGGGCCAAAATATTGCACTGTCAACGCCACTAATCCAGTAGCTTCATCTTTTTCACCAGTGCGGCGACCTACAGCAATTGGATTGGCTTGGTAATCTTCACCCAATTCTTTTAGTAACTTGCTTAGTTCTTCACTATGCAGAATCTCATTTTGGGTATAAAGGTCGCGGCTAGTTTCCTGTTTTTTATAGGCATCTTCTTGTAAATTACCCTGCTCTATCTTTCTAGCTTTGACTAAGCTCTGAACAAAGTCGATGTATCCTGGCAGAATTTCATCATCAAATAGGGTATCACCATAAATAGAAGCCCCCAATGTGTTGACACTAGAAATGGTAGGGATGTTGGGGTTAGGTTCAATACTAGCGATGTCTCCATCATTTTGGGCTAAGTCTCCTACGAGTTTTTTATTCAGATTTGATAGGCGAGAAGCTTGCCGTAACAGTTGGCTTTCACTGTTGGCATAATAAACATAAATGTTCTTAGCTTTATGTTGCTTGGGGCGGTCAATCCGTCCAATGCGCTGCTCCAAAATCATAGGATTCCAAGGCAGGTCAATATTAATCAGATAATCAGCATCTTGTAGATTTTGACCCACTGATAACGTTTCTGACCCAATTAGTACGGCGATTTCTTCCTCTGGCTTTGGGCGTTCTGTAGGATTTTTACAAGTAGCGTCTGGGGCAAACAGTCTAAATATTTCTTGGCGATTTAAAGTAACTGGGCTACGTTTTGGTTGCAGTGCGTGACCAGGACTTACTTTTTGAGGTTTGTCTGAATTATTTGTGTAATACAGCTTTGTAGAACCAATCAGCATCCCAATACCTTTAGATGCGATCGCACTGTCACGAGCCATGTAACGGTAGTAATCAATTACGGTGTCACTGAAAGTTGAAATTAGCAGCACCTTATGACCTTGACTTACCAGTTCTGCTACTTTTTGAGTAACTTGCTTGCGTTTGTGGTCAACTAGAAATTCATCTATTAACAGGTTTTGAATCTGTTCTAGCTGATGCAAATCACCTTCACAATCAGCCAACATTCGCTCATAAACTTTTTGGGCATTTTTAGGATTGTCTCGTAAGTTATCTGTGGCAATATCAATAGACCGCCTTAACTGCTGACGCTTTTGTTGTTGTTCTGCCTCGTTTTCGTCCTCGTCTTCTTCCCCATCTTCATAATCCTCATCCCAGCCTTCAGGGTTGTAATCATCTAAGAAACTTTCTGGTTTATCCTTCTTGTCGGATTCAAAATTGTA
>JBGTMK010000502.1:0-9156 GCA_041743605.1 Nostoc sp. | reverse complement strand
GAGTTGCCCGTGAGGTGGGAACTGAGGGTAAATTAGGTGTTCAAGCAGAAGTGCGGGGAGTAGCGGGTACTTGGAAAGATTTAACAGATAATGTGAACTTAATGGCGGGTAATCTCACCGGACAAGTTCGCAACATCGCCGAAGTTGCCACTGCGATCGCAAATGGTGATCTATCAAAAAAAATCACTGTCGATGTCAGAGGTGAAATTCTCGAACTCAAGAACACCATCAATATTATGGTGGATCAACTCAGTTCTTTTGCATCGGAAGTAACGCGGGTTGCTCGTGAGGTGGGAAGTGAAGGTAAACTGGGCGTTCAAGCAGAAGTCAAAGGTGTAGCCGGCACTTGGAAAGACTTAACCGACAGCGTAAACTTTATGGCGGGAAGCTTAACGGCACAGGTGCGGAATATTGCCGAAGTGACTACTGCTGTGGCAAATGGCGACCTTTCTAAGAAAATCACCGTTGATGTCAAAGGCGAAATTTTGGAGTTGAAAAACACCATCAACACAATGGTGGATCAACTTAGTTCCTTTGCATCAGAAGTGACGCGGGTGGCGCGGGAAGTAGGAACTGAAGGTAAGTTAGGTGTGCAAGCAGAAGTACGCGGGGTGGCTGGCACTTGGAAAGACTTGACCGACAATGTAAACTCAATGGCCGGGAACCTCACCGATCAAGTGCGAAACATTGCCGAAGTTGCAACTGCGATCGCAAATGGTGACTTATCCAAGAAAATTACTGTTGCTGTCAAAGGCGAAATTCTGGAACTCAAAAATACCATCAATATTATGGTGGATCAACTCAACTCCTTTGCAAGTGAAGTCACAAGGGTGGCGCGGGAGGTGGGAAGTGAGGGTAAATTGGGTGTCCAAGCAGATGTGCGCGGCGTGGCTGGTACTTGGAAAGATTAAACCGACAGCGTGAATTTCATGGCGGGAAGCTTGACGGCACAGGTGCGAAACATTGCCGCCGTTACCACAGCTGTAGCTAATGGCGACTTATCTAAAAAAATCTCCGTTGATGTCAAAGGTGAAATTTTAGAGTTGAAAAACACCGTCAACACGATGGTAGATCAACTCAATTCCTTTGCAAGTGAAGTGACGCGAGTTGCCCGTGAGGTGGGAACTGAAGGTAAGCTGGGCGTACAAGCAGAAGTTAAAGGTGTAGCCGGCACTTGGAAAGATTTAACTGACAGTGTAAACTTCATGGCGGGAAGCTTGACAGCGCAAGTGCGGAACATTGCCGAAGTTACCACAGCCGTAGCAAACGGCGACTTATCTAAAAAAATCACCGTCGATGTCAAAGGTGAAATTCAAGAACTCAAAAACACCATTAATACAATGGTGGATCAGCTAAATTCCTTTGCATCGGAAGTTACCAGAGTTGCCCGTGAGGTGGGAACTGAAGGTAAATTGGGCGTGCAAGCTTACGTCAGAGGAGTAGCTGGAACCTGGAAAGATTTAACAGACAACGTAAACTCAATGGCTGGGAACCTCACCGGACAAGTTCGCAACATTGCCGAAGTTACGAAAGCAGTAGCAAATGGCGACTTATCTAAAAAAATTACCGTCGATGCCAAAGGCGAAATTTTGGATTTGAAGAACACCACCAACACGATGGTAGATCAACTCAGTTCCTTTGCAAGTGAAGTGACGCGGGTGGCGCGGGAAGTAGGAACTGAAGGGAAATTAGGTGGACAAGCGCAAGTCCAAGGTGTCGCGGGTACTTGGAAAGATTTAACTGATAACGTTAACTCTATGGCGGGGAACTTAACGGCACAAGTACGCGGTATCGCCAGAGTTGTGACAGCCGTTGCTAACGGTGACTTGAAACGGAAACTGATGCTCGATGCCAAGGGAGAAATTGAAACCTTAGCAGAGACAATCAACGAGATGATTGATACCCTAGCGACCTTTGCCAATCAAGTAACCACAGTGGCGCGAGAAGTGGGAATTGAAGGGAAATTGGGTGGACAAGCTAGTGTCCCTGGGGCGGCTGGAACTTGGAAAGACTTGACAGATAATGTGAATGAACTTGCTGCGACACTGACAACTCAGTTGCGAGCGATCGCAGAAGTTGCTACAGCTGTAACGAAAGGTGATTTGACTCGTTCAATTGCTGTCGAAGCATTAGGCGAAGTAGCAATCCTCAAAGATAACATCAACCAAATGATTGCCAACCTGCGGGAGACAACGCAGAAAAACACCGAACAAGATTGGTTGAAAACTAACTTAGCCAAGTTTACCCGAATGCTCCAAGGTCAGCGAGACTTGGAAACTGTATCTAAATTAATTCTCTCAGAACTAGCACCTTTAGTAGGAGCGCAACACGGCGTATTTTTCCTCATGGAATCTGGGGAAAATATCGCGTATTTGAAACTAATTAGTAGCTACGCTTATCGCGAACGCAGACATCTAGCTAACCGCTTCCAATTGGGTGAAGGTTTGGTGGGACAATGCGCTTTAGAAAAAGAGCGAATTCTGCTAACGGAAGTACCAAGTGATTATGTCAAAATTGCCTCTGGTTTAGGAGAAGCCACGCCACTTAATGCCGTGGTGTTACCTGTACTGTTTGAAGGACAGGTGACAGCAGTGATTGAATTAGCCTCCTTTCGCCGCTTTAGCGAAATTCATCTGACATTCTTCGACCAGCTTACCGAAAGTATAGCGATCGTCCTCAACACGATCGCAGCATCGATGCGAACGGAAGAATTACTCAAGCAATCGCAATCTTTAGCAGAAGAACTACAAACCCAGCAAAGCGAACTCCGAGAAACCAACCAGCGTTTAGAACAACAAGCCCAATCACTCAAAACCTCTGAGGATTTACTCAAAGGACAGCAAGAGGAACTGCAACAAACCAACGCCGAATTAGAAGAAAAGGCAGAGTTGATGGCGATGCAGAAGAAAGAAGTCGAGCGCAAAAATCGGGAAATTGAACAAGCAAGACTGTCTTTAGAAGATAAGGCGGAACAACTCGCCCTTTCCTCAAAATATAAATCAGAATTTCTCGCCAATATGTCCCATGAACTGCGGACACCGCTAAATAGCTTGTTAATTTTGGCGAAATTGTTGACAGATAACATCGATCACAACCTTACCGCCAAGCAAGTCGAATATAGCCAAACAATTTACTCAGCCGGTAATGACTTGTTGACCTTAATTAATGACATTCTGGATCTCGCTAAAATTGAATCTGGAACAATGTCCATTGACATGACCCAAATGCCATTAGGAGAGTTGGGTGATGTGATTGAGCGCAACTTCCGGCAAATTGCTCAGAGTAAAGGACTTGCTTTCGCAATTGAATTTGCTCCCGAATTGCCAAACACCATCTATTCAGATATAAAACGTATACAACAGGTGTTGAAAAATCTCCTTTCCAACGCTTTTAAATTTACAGAGCAAGGAGAGGTACGCTTACGCATTGCAGTGGCCAAGCTGGGTTGGAGCAACGATCATCAAACCTTAAATAGTGCCCAGATGGTGATTGCCTTCTCAGTTAGCGATACAGGTATTGGCATTGCCCCCGACAAACAAAAAGTAATTTTTGAAGCATTCCAGCAAGCCGATGGCTCTACCAGTCGCAGATATGGCGGCACCGGATTAGGATTATCAATTAGCCGTGAAATCGCCCGTCTCTTCGGCGGTGAAATTAAACTAATTAGTCAACCAGGTGAAGGTAGCACCTTTACATTCTATTTACCACAATCGAGTCCTGAGTCTAGATCGACACTCCCCACTCCCTACTCCCTACTCCCCACTCCCCACTCCCCACTCCCCACTCCCCACTCCCCACAACTCACCCCCCACTCAGCACTCAGCACTCAGCACTCAGCACTAATTAGTGACGATCGCACTACTATAGAAAGAGGCGATCGCGTCTTACTGATTGTCGAAGATGACGTAAATTTTGCGCGTATCCTTCTAGAGATGGCGCAACAGCAAGGATTCAAGGTGATAGCTGCCCAAACCGGTAGTACAGGTTTGATGTTAGCGCAGCAATTCCAGCCTTCAGCCATCTTACTAGATATCCGGTTGCCAGAAATGGATGGTTGGACGGTATTGGATCGTCTCAAACATGACCCAAATACCCGCCACATTCCCGTACATATCATGACAGTTGAAGAAGGGAGACAGCGCGGTTTGCAACTAGGTGCGATCGCATATCTGCAAAAACCTTTAACCAGCGAGACAATATCCGAGGCGTTGGGCAAAATTAAAGGTTTCGTTGAGCGCCAGGTGAAAAATTTATTGGTAGTGGAAGACGACGACACTCAACGGCATAGTATTGTTGAGTTAATTGGCAACAGCGATGTTTCAACCACTGCTGTGGCTACTGGTGCAGCAGCCCTAGAAGCGATTAGCAATCAGCATTTTGATTGCCTTGTCCTTGATTTAGGGCTACCCGACATGACCGGGTTTGAACTGATCGAGCAGATAAAACTTTTACCTCACGGCAAAACTTTACCAATTATTGTCTACACAGGTCGAGAAATTAGCAAATCTCAAGAAACAGAACTCAGACGAATTGCCGAAACAATCATTATTAAAGATGTGCGATCGCCCGAACGTCTCCTTGATGAAACAGCATTATTTTTACATCGAGTCCAAGCAAATTTACCAGCACCCAAGCGACAAATACTCGAACAACTGCATTCACAAGACTACTTACTCACAGGCAAAAAAGCGCTAATTGTAGACGATGATATGCGGAATATTTTCGCCCTTACCAGTATGCTAGAGCGTTATCAAATACAGGTTTTATATGCTGAAAATGGCAGAGAGGGAATCACTCTGTTACAAAATACACCAGATATTGATGTCATTTTGATGGACGTAATGATGCCAGAAATGGATGGTTACGAAACAACACGCTTAATCCGCCAAAACGATCAATTTAAATCTTTGCCGATTATTGCACTGACCGCTAAAGCCATGCAAGGCGATCGCGAGAAGTGTATTGAAGCAGGTGCATCAGATTACATTACTAAACCCGTAGATACTGAGCAATTGCTGTCGTTGTTGCGTGTTTGGCTATATCGCTAATTCGTAATTCGTAATTCGTAATTCGTAATTAATAGACCTGTTACAATACTGTTCGGTTAAGGTTTTTTGATGAAAATTCTAGATCCAAAGACGCGATAATCAGCCCTTTGTAGAGACGGCGATTTATCGCGTCTCTCTAACTGGTAATGACGCGATCGCTTTCACCAATTCCTCTGGATCTACAGGTTTGGAGATATGCTGTTGAAATCCCACAGCGATCGCTTGCTGATGATCCATCTCACCAGCATAAGCAGTTAAAGCGATCGCTGGAATAGTCCCGCCTTGCTCTGGTTCCAGACTCCTGATCTGTCTCATCAGCATATAACCGTCCATTTCTGGCATCCCAATATCGCTGACGATTATATTTGGCTGGGATTGACTCAGTGCAGTTAAAGCTTCAATGGCTGAGGCGACAACTGTAACAGTTGCACCATATTGTTCCAGCATGAAGGGCAAAAACTCTCGCATATCTGCATCATCATCCACCACGAGAATCTCTAAGCCCGACAGGGGAAAGGACTGAACTGCCACAACTGCGGAATTATCTTTTACATCCTTGATTCCCTTGCTTTCATCCTGTATGCATGGAAGTCTGACGGTGAAAGTTGCTCCTCTAGCTTCGCCGAGACTTTCTGCTTGCACAGTTCCTCCGTGAAGTTCTACGAGATGATGGACGATCGCTAATCCTAAACCTAAACCGCCAAATTTTCGAGTTGTAGCACCATCTGCTTGGCGGAAATAATCAAAGACATAAGGTAAAAACTCAGGTACAATTCCCTTCCCTGTATCAGTTACGCGGATTTGTATCTGTGAGCCAACTTGCTCTAATTTAATTTTTACTTCTCCTCCAATAGGAGTAAATTTAATGGCATTGGAAAGAATATTCCAAATTACTTGTTGCAATCGATTAGCATCGCCTAAAACTTTCCCAACACCAGATTCAAGACTTCTGTGAATCTGGATAGATTTAGCCTCCGCTGATAAACGTACTGTCTCGATCGCAGCTTCTATCACTGATACCAAATTAATCTGGCCGAAGTTGAGATTAAGTTTACCTTGGAGGATGCGGGAGACATCAAGCAAATCTTCAATTAATTGGGTTTGTAACTTGGCGTTGCGCTCAATGGTTTCGAGGGCGCGATCGCTTGTTGCTTGATCAAGCTTGCGACTCCGCATTAGTTTTGCCCAACCCAGAATTGGGTTGAGTGGTGTTCTCAATTCATGGGATAGCACCGCTAAAAATTCATCTTTGATGCGGTTTGCTGATTCAGCAGCGCTTCGTGCCGTTCGTTCGGCTTCGTAAAGATGGGAGCGAGCGATCGCTTGGGCGCATTGTTGAGCTACAGCCAAGAGAAACGCTTGATCTTCTCCAGTTAGTTGTTGAGGCTCGGCAAATCCCAAAGTTATACCACCAACTGCCGAACCCTCTACCATCAATGGAATAGAAATCCAGGCTTTAAAGTCATATTGGGCATATATTTGGGATAAATGTGGGTAACGAGCAACCCGATTTTCTGTTGGTTCAGCCCAAATAGTGTTCCCAGTTCGCACTGCTTCTGCTAGAGGAGAAGGTGAATCGATGGCAAAATGACGCCACGCGTCTATCAAATCCGGCTTATAACCAACCGCACGCACAATTTCCAGTTCAGTTTTACTTTCATTCACCAAGGCGACGAGGGCAGAAGTAGCTCCCAAGGCAGCCATGCTCTGCTCTACAATCACTTCAGATACTTGGGCTGGTGTCAGTGATTCTGAAAGGGCAGCTGTAATAGATTGGAGACGGGCAATGCGTTCCAGGGCTAGTTCTGCTGTTTTTTGTGCTTGCTGCGCTTCTTGGTAAAGGCGGGCATTATCGATCGCGATCGCAGCCCGATGGGCAACATCTTTCGCTAGTGACAAGTCAGCCGTGCTGTAACGACGTTCTGATTCAGCAGTAAAAAAGGAAATTGCACCAAAAATTCTTTCACGTGCTATCAAGGGCAAAATTATACACGACTTCAAACCAAGTTCACGCACAATTCTTAGACGTTCTGGATCTTGGATGGCTGCTGCTACAAATGCATCTGAAATTTCAGCTATCATTTCAGCTTGTCCTGTACGCAGCACCTTAGACACACCTTCATCTGCATCCAACTTTCTGGGATAACGCTGATAGAGTTCCCAAGCAAGCTTCACTTTCTCTGGATCTCGGTGAGCAACTGCTACCCGATTAATTGATTGATTATCTTGCAACAGATCAACGGCACACCAATCGGCCAAGTAAGGCACAACCAGATTAGCCACACTTGCTAACGTACTTTCGTAATCAAGAGAAGAGGCGAGGGTTGCACTGACTTGAGCCAAAAACGTTGCTCTTTGCTGATCGGCCTCTGCTTCCTGTCGGGCGGTTTGCTCTTGAATTAGTTGGATACGTTTGGCTTCAGATTGTTTGCGATCGGTGATATCAAGCACAACACCACTCATGTGTGTGGCAATACCCGCATCATCAAAAAAGGCTTTTCCCCGACAGGCTAAGTAACGGATACTGCCGTCATCCCAAATAATTCGATATTCTAAATCATGCTCCAAGCCTTTGTTAATCGCTCGACTCAACGATTGAGTTAGGAATCCCCGATCATCTGGATGCAGACGAGCTAAAATTGCTTCAGAAGTGCCAGCAAAAGTTTCCGGTGTCAGCCCAAATAGTTGATAAATCTGCTCATCCCAATTAAAGCGATCGCTGGCGATATCCCAACTCCAAACACCGATTTCAGCAGATTTTAATGCCAGGTTGAGTTGTGCTTGGCTATTTTCCAAACCTTGATAAAGACGAGCATTTTCTAGAGAAATAGCAATTTGAACCGTCAAAATTTCCAGCACAGAAAGTTTTTCCTGTGTGAAGGCACTGGAGATTAAATTGTTTTCTAAATATAAAATACCAAGTAATTTCGACTGACGGGCGATCGGTAAACAAAGTACAGATTTAGGTTGTTTTTGAATTATATACTCGTCTTTGGAAAACAGATTTTGCTCAGTGGCATTCTGCAAAATCACTATTTCTTGAGTGCGCTGAACATAATTCAGTATTGATTGAGGAATAACTTGTGAAATTTCACTCTTTAATACAAGTCGAAAAACATTGAGCTTTTCTGCTTGGGGATTAACCTTCGCTTCTACTTCAATCACCAGATTTTGCTCGTGTTCTAGCAATAAATAACCGATTTCTGCTCCTGCTTGCTCGACGACAATTTGCATTAATGTCTTCAACAAGCGCGAAAAAACAATTTCACTAGATATAGTTTGAGAGGCTTTAACTATTGACAAAAAGTCTAAATGCTCACCTGTGGTAATAAACGTTCCATTAGAGATCAGCTGTTGTTGTGGCAATAGTTGAGGATAGGATTCTTCTAAGTGCTTGACTTTAGCAAATGCCTCCCAACGCATATAGGCATTTTTAGCTACTTCCAAATAGGTTTTGGCAATTAATTCAAACTCTCGCTCAAAGTAAAAGTTAGCAGCTAGCTCATTAGCTAAAGCTTCATATTGTACAAATCCCTGCTCACGGGCTGAAGTAATTGATTGCTCATACAAACGCATTGCTTCCAAATCCCGACCTGCAATTCGAGCTATTTCAGCAGCTACTAATTTAGACTTATGTAAAAAGTTTTCCGGGCAATGTTTAGCCCAATATTGCAATTGTTGCTGATGTGAATCTAGGGTTTGTAAAAACTGTTCTTGCTCTTGATAAGAGACTGTTGGATAAAGAGCCGTTAGAGTCAATGAGTAATATAAAGCATAATCTGTTTCAATCGGTAATGCCAGTGTCGTAACTGGAAATTTTGCTAATTCTAAGGCACAATTAAGAGCCTCTATATACTGTCGATATGTAAAAAAGATAATTAATTTGATAATGTGATAAAAAATAATTCCACTAACAAACCCTGCATCTGTAATAATAGATAAAGCGCGTGATTCATCAAAATTATCATCACTGAGATTTATATTTTTATAAGTAAGTCCACGTAAATTCATCAGGAACATCTGCTGTAACCTGATGGTCTGATAGACAGCCTCATGTTTAGACTGGCAGGCAAATGCGATATATTTTTCTAGAGATTTGGATGTATCT
>JBGTMK010000501.1:0-2790 GCA_041743605.1 Nostoc sp. | reverse complement strand
GGATCTAAAACGTTTTGCTACCGACCAGAGTACTTTTAAAACATCCTCAAATCCCTGTGTTTGATCTAGGAAGACAATGAAAACAGAGGTAAACCACCAGCATCAGATGAGAAACGCGGGCGGGTAGAAATATCCCAACTTGATGCGATCGCACCTCACCCTATCCTCTCACCTCTAACCCGGTACTGATATCAGCATTACTTTCTAAAAATTCGTTATCCTTAAGAATTTCATAGAGATTAGTATCTTGCTCTAGTAAGCAAGCGTGTCCGCAATGAGGCAGCACCACAATTTTGTTATTTGGTAGGATATTCCCTATGCGCTTTACTTCAGTTACAGAAGGCAAAAGGCGATCGCTACCACCGGCAATCAACAAAACTGGTTGAGTCAAGCGACTTAACTGTTCCTGATCAACTTGAAACTCTCGCAGTAAAGACAATCGCCAAAGAACGGTTTCTGATGGTACAGAACGCATAGTTTTCAGCAAATCATGGCGATCGCTCCGGGAAATGCGTTGCAAAGATGCTAAAAACGGCAACAACCCTAGTGCGCCAACATCATACAACCCTGATGGCACTAAGTAAGTTAGTTGGGATGCCCAATGCAACCAAGGGCGAAGCCGAAAGGATGAAGCTGGGTTAATTAGGATAATTCGCTTAAATAAGTGAGGTGCTTGGATTGCCACTTTCATTGCCAAGCAACCACCAAAGGACTCACCACACAGATAAACTGCTCTCTGAGAACTTTTTTCTAATTCTGCGTGGATCAAGTCCAGTACACTTTTAGTTAGCACATCCCAAGTGGTAAGGTCTTGTCGGGGGATCGCCAAACTGCGGACATCGAAGCCAGTTTCTAATCCAGTGGTTTGCGATCGCAATAGTTGACCTGTTCCATCCATTCCTGGCAAATATACCAATAGGGGATACTCTGGCTGTACTCGTTCAGGAGTCAGGAAACAAGGCTTTAACTCAACTTCAGAGATAGTCATTAGTCATTGGTCAGTAGTCAATGGTCATTTGTTAATGGTATAAAACTTTTGAACTGTTGATTGTTCGGACGATCCAAAATCCCAAATCGAACGGCTCTAATAGCAACCTTGACGCAGTAAATTACTAATTTCACCATGACAGTGTTTTGTCAGTTCAGCCACAACAGTTCTGGCTTGTTTGCCATGATATTTTTTATGATGTTGGGGCGTAATCCAATAAGGATGACCGATTAACACTGCAACCCGACGATAAATTACCAAAGGATGCCAACCACTTTGGTTAAATAAAGGTTCTGAGGGGTCAAATACACTCAAAAGCCTTAGTGGAAAGCCATTCGTGTTTACCTCTTCTAAGGAGGCGATCGCGATCGGTAAAATCGCTAAATCCTGCACATCAGCTCGCAATGCCAAATGGGCAAATCCTCGATGAAACTCACCCACCTGGTTTGGCTGAGTAAATTTCACCATTGGTTCAGTTCCTTCTGGAAATACTCCCACCATCTGCTTGGACTGCAATAGCACCTGCGACTGCAAAAAAAAGCTTTGCAGGCGGTTTTGAGTTTCCTCCAAAGGAAAACATCCCAATTGTCCGGTGACAATCTCCCGCATTACTGGCACTTGTCCCATATAGTGATGGCAAGCAAAGCGAATCGGACTCGATAAAGCCGCCATTAAAACCAGTGCATCCATAAAGCTGCGGTGATTGCTAACTACCAACACGCTAGCATCCTGGGGAATGCGGTCTTCGTAATAGCGAAACATTTGCGTTGAGAATGCAGCCACCAAAGCACGAGAAATCTCTAGGGGGCTATTTCGACTCATACCTAATCAATATATTTTTCCGGTAAATATGGCAGCTTATCTTAATTTAATTTTTACATTTCTTTACTATTGCCATGACCGTCTTAAGATAGAAATATCTAATCGACAAAAGCAAATAGATTTTTCACGTTCTCAATTATGTATTCTTGATCACAAGAATTTCTAATAGAAAGTATTCAAAAACATTATGATTAGTTAATTTTCATCTTTTAGGCAAAAATTATCAGAATTGATGCATATTACAAAACAATTATTGACCTAATAAATTTGCTAGTATGAAGGTGTTATTGGAAAAAATAGGAATTTTATTGTATAATTGCGTGGTTTTGCCGCTGAAAGCTAAGTTGTAAAACGTTTTAATAAGTTAATTTTTATTTTGTATGAATCTAGTGAATAAAACAGAAAATACATTTGCACTAACAACACCGCTATATTATGTAAACGATGTGCCCCATATAGGCAGTGCTTATACAACGATCGCAGCAGATGTAGTCGCGCGATTTCAGAGGTTACTGGGGCATCGCGTATTGCTAATTACAGGTACAGATGAACATGGACAAAAAATTCAGCGCTCGGCAGAAAGTTTAGGCAAAGCGCCACAAGAGTTTTGCGATGAAATTGTCCCTAACTTCGTGAGTTTGTGGCAGTTACTTGATATTCAATATGATCGCTTTAGTCGCACTACTGCTGCTCGTCATGAAGCGATCGTTAAAGAATTTTTTGAGCGAGTCTGGAAATCTGGTGATATCTATCAGGGACAACAACAAGGTTGGTACTGCGTATCCTGTGAAGAATTTAAAGAAGAACGCGATCTTCTAGAAGGACACCGTTGCCCGATTCATACTAACAAAGAAGTCGAGTGGCGAGATGAGCAAAACTATTTTTTCCGCTTATCTAAATATCAAACTAAGCTGACAGAATTTTATCAATCTAGACCAGATTTTATTCAACCAGAAAGTCGGCGCAACGAAGTCCTGAGT
>JBGTMK010000500.1:0-5616 GCA_041743605.1 Nostoc sp. | reverse complement strand
AAAATTCTATGCCAACTACGATTTTAACCAGTTCCGCCTTCACTTGAATTATGAGGGAAGACTCTGATTCGTCAGAATCGGTGTCTTCCCCGCCCCGTAAGGGATATAGCCAATTATTGGGTGAAATAAAAGACTAAACCCGTGGTAGGGTTGGATTGCGAAGTCACAACTTAATACCACGGGTTTATGAATGTCTGATACTCCGTCAGGCGACGGCTTTCCTATAAGTGTAGCCGAATCGCCTGAACTTTCCAATGGCATAGATTTACCATCGCTCAGCGACTTTTCTAAAAAGGACAAGCCGTGGGATAAGCATAGGGCTAATGCAGATAAGGTGGCAAATCACTACCGAGGATCAGAGTTTGGAAGCTATTTGCAAAGGATCAATTTCTGCTCACAGTTACTAGATTTTCGGTTGGTGCCGGATGCGGATGAGGGCGAGCTTAAGCTTAAGCTGAGTAATGCAAGATTTTGCAGGGTTAGAACTTGTCCAGTTTGCCAGTGGCGGCGATCGCTAATGTGGAAAGCCAAAGCTTTTAAGGTTTTGCCTAAAATTGTTGCTCAGTACCCAACTCACCGTTGGTTATTTATAACACTTACGGTAAAAAATTGCCCAATTACGGATCTTAAGGAAACGTTAGTTTGGATGAATCGTTCGTGGCAGCGATTAACTCAGCTTAAAGCCTTCCCCGCAACTGGTTGGCTACGTTCAACTGAGGTGACTAGAGGTAGGGATGGATCTGCTCACCCTCACTTCCACTGTTTGTTGATGGTTCCACCGGGATATTTTGGCAAAAACTACTTAAAACAAGCGGAGTGGGTTGATATGTGGAGACGATCGCTCCGGATTGACTATAATCCGATGCTGGATGTGCAGGCAGTTAAGAAAGGACAGCAACCAATGCAGCTCGTGCCTGAATTATTGAAGTACTGCGTTAAGGAAAGTGACCTAGTGACCGATCGGGAGTGGTTTCTGGAGTTAACCCGCCAGATGCACAAGATGAAGACTGTAGCTACGGGTGGTGTTCTGAAAGTCTATTTGAAAGAATTGGAACAAGAACCTGACGATCTAATCGGCAAGGATGAACAAAGTGAAAGTGCTGTCGATGAAGGACATCTCTATTTTGGATGGAAGCGACAAGAAAAAAAATATAAACTTGTAGATGGGTAATTTAGATTTAGTTACTAAATCAGAAATATTTGCTATGAAGTAATCTTGAGTTACAATGCGTCCATAACTTCTGTACCTATAAGGTTGACTCTAAGGTTAAAACCTCGTTTCATCTTCCAGGTTAGATAAGAGCATTGGTTTCGTCCTCAAAACTCTTACCTAGTATGGTGGAAGTCGGAAAGAGCATTGGCACTGCCTCACACTCTTTCAAGAGAAACACGGATGCAGAGGGGTTGGATACACATTATTTTTGGGATAACTGTTTTGAGTTGTTCCATATTGTTGTGTTTATATGTCAATAATAATTGTTGTTGAGAATGAAGGCGACCTTGTTGTAGACTCCCGCTTAATCGCTCAAGACCTCAACATTGAGCATCGAAGCTTCATGGAAACAATAAAGACTTATGAATCCCTTATAGAGCAAGAGTTTGGAGTTTTGCGGTTTCAAACCGCAAAACCTCAAGAGGGTTCAAAAGGTGGTAGACCAAGTGAATATGCTTTGCTTACAGAAGACCAATCTACTTTCTTAATGACACTCAGTCGCAATACACCAGAGGTAGTTCGCTGCAAAATTAGCCTAGTTAAAGCTTTCTCAAAAGCCAAAGAATTACTCAAGCGTCGTGAACAGGTAGTTTATGACAGTCGGGTTCCTTATTGGTACCAGCGTATGAGGTTGGCTTTGAGTGATCTCAATAAACCTTTGCCAGACAACCACTTCTGTATTTATCTGAGGATGATGGATTTCTTTTCCCAGCTTGAGGTTAGGTTGCATTACATAGTGCCTGACGTTAGCCCTCAAACGGGGAAGAGATTAATTCCAGATATATCAATTGGGCGAAAGTTTAACGACTTCCTACGCTCTGATGATGAAATACCTTGTATAGCAAGAGTTGAGTTTTTGGGGTCATCTGAATTAATTGACTTTCGCCCAGGTGGCTCTCATTACTATGAGATTGAAACTTATAACCATGTTTATCCTGAGTTAAGTCATGGCAAGAACAATATTCAAGAGTGTTACGCATACCCAATTAGGTATTCCTCTATTTTTGATTACTTTCTTCAAGAGTGGTGGATACCTGGCAGATGTGTAGGTTATTTGCAAGAACGTGATGCTGAAGGGGTTAAGTATCTTCAGGATTCTATCAACCAACTTCCTAGTAATATGCGTGATTCTTTGATGGGGACATTATTAGGTAAGCTGATGCGATCGCTTCCACCCTCACCTTAGCAGCTAGTTTAGAAATAGTAACTATTTCAGAATCTATTCAAATATGATAACTTAGAAATAGTAACTATTTCATTGTTAAGGTTATGCCTCGTGGTGGTCGTCGTGAAAATGCAGGGAAGAAATCTACTTGGGAATCAGGTAGAAGTTTTGCTGAAACTAAAGTAATCCGTGTCCCTATTGAGTTTACTGATCAGCTTCTCGATATGGCTCACAAGTTAGATGCTGGGGAATCGATAGAAATAGTAACTAATTCAAATGAGGCTACTGAAGAGCTTGAAAACCTTCGTGACCAGATTGGAAAGCTACAAGATCGCCTTGAGCAACTAGAATTGCGATTAAGCGAATCTTTGCTTAAAGAGAAACGTGATCGTGCTTTACGTACTCTCAAGCTTGGTACATCGGCACTTCAGTATAAAGCGGCTAATAAAGTATTAAACGTTTTTATCAAAAGCTTGATTGAATAGTTTTAGATTTAGTAACTAATCAAACAATCTGTTTCTAGCTTATCTTTCGTATAGGTCTTTAATATCCTGGTGATTGAATTCGATACCACGGTGATACTGCTCTTCACTCCATTCTCGATAATGGATGTTAACTTCACCGTAGGTTATTAGGTGGCGGATTTGACGACTGACCCATAGACCAAAAGCTGGACTACACCATTGAGCGAACTGGATGGCAATGTCGGGATGAGCAAAAGTGCCGCCGCCAGAAACAAACCTCCCCGTAGACTCACTTCTGAGTTCACGGTCGTAAAATGGCTCTGCGCTGCCATAACTAACGTCTTGCCTGAATGCCTCAAATAAAGCTTGAGTTGATTTTAGTCTTATCCAGTTGTTTACTCTCTTGCCAAACGGTTTGGCAATATCTTTCAGATTGCAGTATGCACCAGAACGTAAGAACTCTACTGAGCCAAGTTGATGAAGTGCTACCGTGATTGAGTCTTTGCCTGTCAAGTACGCCACTTTTCTTCAGGATAGGGTGAGGAGTAAAAAGGGATAGCCCTCTCAGGTAATTTTATTTTATTTCCCCTGGAGATAGCATAGCGGTGCCGACGACTCAGATCGATGTGAGCGTGTAAAAACTTTATAGGTCGTCGGCAATCTCTAGGCTCCACAGTTAACTAGACAACTCACTAGACACCGAACTAGACAAATTAGATATTTTAGTTCTTTGTCAAAGATTAGATAACCTGAGTTCGGGTTAAGCAGAAGGAAGGAAAAACGCATTGATATTGAGAGAGGGCTTCTTGGGCTGATGGCAATAGGCAATTAATCCACAGACCAAATTCACCAAGAAATTGACCGGACTGCGATGTCTAGAATGCTCAATGTGAGAGATGTTTTTCAATTGGTCGATAATTGTCTCAATGATGGAGCGTTTGCGAATAAGTAGCTTATCCATCAGTGGCATCAGCTTATTCTTCATATTGCGCTTTGGCTTAGTAATCAGTTGAATCCCCATCTGGGTTAACAGTTGCTCAAACAACTTTTGCGATATATAGCCTCGGTCAGCCACCACCTTACCAGACAACCCTTTGAGTAGAGTCAGCACAGGCTTACGGTCATCTATATTGCCAGCAGTGACAGCGATATTCAGCAGTTCCCCAAGGTCATTACAAACCAGATGGAGTTTAAAACCGAAGAACCAATCTACAGAAGTCTTACCCCGCCTGCCAATATCCTTGAACACCTTGTGGCTTTTGATTCGTCGGTTATGACAGACCGCAATCTTGGTCGAGTCCATTACCGACACTCCTGTACACTGACCAAAACAACTGTGTAGATAGATACTTAAAGGCATCAAGGTGGAAGGCATACATTCTACAAAGCGTTGATAACTCACCAACTTGGGAAAGGCTGCACTCCACTGTCCATGTACCTTCTCCTGGTAAAACGCTTTAAAACTCCGGTAATGAGATTGATGAAATGCAATCTCGATGGTCATGATTTCGCTCAGGCACAGTTGACGATGTCGGTGGCGATGTTTGAGTCCATCCCCCATCAGTTGTTTATGCCACAAAGGTTCAAAAAGAAGGCAGAAATCATCGACAGAGCAAAAAAGTTCTTCTAGACTAAGCATGGGACGAGCCTGTAAAGCTGTTGTGTGGTAACTTTTAGCTTACTCGCTTGTCCCTTCCTTATCCCGAACTCAGGTTAGATACTGTCTAGTCTCACTAGACAGTATTTTGTCCAAGTCAAAACTTTTACTCTAGGTTTTGCGGCTACTAGATATTGATAATCGAGTGAATGCGGCGTGGGCGCAGCCCAGCAGCAAAGACGATTTTTCGTGGTCTCCCTGCTCCTTGGCATTAATGTAAAATTTCAACGGTGTTTGAAACCCTTACTGTTACAAGCTTTTAGGGTATAAAGTCATTAATCCTATTTCATTGATTTATTTTTCAACCTGCTACTGGTAGGATTATATGTTCACTTCAGACAATGAATCTGAGGCAAGCTTTGAAAAATCCAATAGTTATAGCGATCGCTGCCAAGATTGATATTGGTATAGGCATCTCAGTCGATGCCTATATGCTTCCAAACGGTAATCTCAGATACGGTCAAGACTATATAAGTCTCTTGCTGGGTTACGGAGAAGGTTACATTTCACAGCTTGGCAAAAAGTCAGTAAAAAAGCTGAAAGCATTGAAAGAGCGTGGTTTCACGGCTGACGTAATTCCTGTCAGAGTAGCTCGTCTTAAAGGAGGTGTTACTCGTCCCTGCACCTTAAGCTTCGACGATTTTTGTATTCTTGTTGAGTACGAAGCTCGTGAGGTAAAAAACTCTAAAGCCATAGCACTCCTGACAGCTTCTTTTAGAGAGATTGTGGCTGAACGCACCCGTGCAGCTTTTGGGCTACCTGAACTTACTCTAGAAGAAAAGCAATCAATTTTTAGAAATTCTTACGATACCTATTTGGATCAGCTACAGGATGAAGAAGATTTGTGGATTCCTGGGGACACATGGGAACGCCCTGATCTCTGTGACTGGGAAGATTACCAAGAGCTAGCAAACGTGAATGAGCTTGATGAGCTTGCAAAATTCTATGCCAACTACGATTTTAACCAGTTCCGCCTTCACTTGACAGACTTGTCACAATTACCAATTCCTAGAGAACTAATTAATTTCGCCATTATATCCAGTACGTCTAAATGATGGGTCTAGCGGACTTGAAACTCAATGGCATCTTGGCGAATGATTAGATCGTAATCCCCGAA
>JBGTMK010000499.1:0-1682 GCA_041743605.1 Nostoc sp. | reverse complement strand
TCCTTGCTCCAAAGTGCTTTTTCCAAATATCGGAGAATTTATCGGGTAACTGCGCGACCCAGCAGGTAAGTCTCCAATACCCCCAGATACTGACTCAATCGCAAAGCATTTATCTGCACTTAAATTTTGGTAAACAATTAAGTAACGCAAACTATCAACATTTTCGCGCCCAGCCGAGACTATTACCTTGTCAGCATGAAAATTTGTAGGTACGTAACTTGGTAATGCTATTTTTAAGCCTAGTGAACGTAAAACTTTTAATTGAATCGGTGTTAATTTTATTACCGAATTGGTTTGTGGAGGTTTGGGTTGAGCAATTACCGCAGCCGTAGAAGCGATAACACAGATGGCAAAGCAAGAGGAAGCAAGCTTAATTGGGTATTTGAATAATTTCATAGTTGATATATATGACTTAGGTTCAAAAAGAAGTTGCAAATTGCTTGATCTCTGAATAACAGCAGCAGAAGTCGAGCATTAATTACTATTTGCTTAGAGAATTAGGTCTTCTATATTCAATCCGAACTTGTTTAACGTCAATTTGCCCAGACTCTAAAAACATCAGTTGTTCTACTTGGCATAACCCTAAATTTTCAAACTGTGCTAATTCCGAGTTTGATAATGCCCAAGGTGGGCCATCCGGTTCAGCTTCTGTGTCTCGAACACGAGTAATCAGCAAGCATTGTGCCACCAGGAGCAACGACAAAGGCAACTGACGAAATAACGCAAGAACGCACATTTAACGGCAGAGATTGAATATTACGACACTCAAACACAAAGTTAAAGGCTTGATGCCATTGTGAGGGAATTGCTAATAAATCTGCAACTACATAGTCAACAGTCGAATTTGGAAATCGCTCTTGACACCAAGCGCGATCGCTTGGTGAAATATCAAAGGCGGTTACTTCAAACCCTTGATGAGCTAGAGCTTCGGCATCATCTCCCAAGCCGCAACCAATGACTAGCGCCTTTTGCCCAGAAGCAAGCGGTTGATGATTCGTCAACCAATCTTGTAGATAAGGATGAGGAGCTAACTTAGCCCAAGGAATTTGTGTTGCATCACCTTGAGCTTCGGCATATAAAACTTCAAACCAGGACGAGGGATCTGATTTTTGTAAAGCAACACTTGCTAACTGTTTAGCATGAAGTATATTTTCTCTTTGTTGTTCAAACATAAAAAATGACACGCCCTAAGAATTGTGGGAAACTTTGGAATACCCTAAGTATTATAGATTTTGCGAAGTTTCGTAATATTCCTAGTAGCCAGAATTTTTGTTCAGAGTGAGTTTATACTCTAGTTTCCTCTGCGGTGACTAAATGGACTGCGCCATTTCAAAATCTGAGATTTCCACTTCAACAGCGCCTCAAGGCTCATTACCAGTCTTTCTGCTCTGCGTGCTGGTGTGAACGGTCAAATCAGAGAATAAATTTAGGTGGTTGGGTTCCAAGGTGATTAATGGGAATGTACAAACCAGTAGATTATCGCCCACAACTGGATGGAGTCAAACCTGTTAGCAGCTTACTAGAGCGATCGCTGTGTTGATTTTGGGCATTTTAAAATAGCGTTTACTAAATACAGCTATGTTTAAAGGATTCGGTGGCCCAAAGAAAAAATCAGTGCTTGAGGACAATGAACTGACTACAGGCATTGTACAGCACCCAGTTACGAAACGTTGGCAGACTTG
>JBGTMK010000498.1:0-4561 GCA_041743605.1 Nostoc sp. | reverse complement strand
GGATTTTTTTCTGATTAGCTGGTTCCATTGTTGTTGTGAAAATTGATTTCTTCCTATATTTTCATTGATTTTGCCACTATTCAATAGTTCATATGTTCTAACAAAGTTGACATGCTCCCGATGTATCCTGACACATAACCGTGTAGATTTTGAGCGGTTGCATCTCCAGTATATAGAGCAGAATAGAGAACATTTTGGGATTATCGTTGTGCCTCAGAAAAACGCTTATGAAGTGGCGCAACGGATTGGTATTCTGGTAAGTACACTAACGGCTGATGAAATTAAGAATCAGTTATTGTATGCATAAATCATTTCAAATATTTACACCGCACAGCAATTACTCCAAGCCGGAGAAAGGAATACACCCAGCAAGGCAAAAGTAAAAAGTTAAAATTCACTCATCAAAAAAGGTTTATAACTGCTTTTATATAGCTATCTTCAGCCAAATAATATGTGTGAAGCAAGTCCAATCGCTCCTCCTGCTAGCACCAACCAGGCTGAATTAATTTTAAATCGAAACACAGCGATCGCACTCAAAATTGCCATGATAATTGTTAACCAATCTACCAGTGCGGCTCGTCCCAATGTGTATGTGACTCCTGCCATTAATCCTAAAGAAGCCGCATTTACACCATCCAAAAATCCGCTTGCCCAAGGAGATTGACGCAACTTAGGAACCCAAGGATTAACCACCCACACCAGCACAAATGATGGTATAAAAATGCCGATTGTAGCAGCGATCGCCCCGGCATTTCCTGCTAGCAAATACCCAATAAATGTTGCGGTGGTGAAAACAGGCCCCGGTGTAAACTGACCGATTGCTACGGCATCTAAAAGCTGTTGTGATGTCAACCACTGGTTGCGCTCGACTAAATCCCGTTGCAGAAATGCCAGCAATACATAGCCACTACCATAGAGAACACATCCAATTTTGAGAAAAAAGATAAAGACGTTAATCCAACTGACTGATGTAACTGTTGCTGTTGTACTCCCAACCTGCGCCAGAATACCTGACATAGGTAACAGGAATGCTCCGCTTGTGTGTCCTCTGGCTTGCCAATTTTTTAGTAGCATGACAGCAATACCTAGCAAAATCAGCACCAAAATTTCATTCAATCCAGCTAGATACCCTATGATCGCAGCTATCCCTGCAATAATCGTCGGTACGTCTTTCGCTGCCTTTTTCCCCAAATTCCACACAGCCTGAAGCACGATCGCAATAATTACAGGTTTAATTCCATAGAGCAGCCATTCTACCTGGGGAACTGTTTGATAACGAGCATAAATGGCGGCTAATGCCCAAACAATCAACATCGCAGGTAGAATAAAGCAGCTACCCGCAACTACTAAACCACGCCATCCGGCTCGTTCGTAGCCAATGTGAATGGCTAATTCTGTCGAGTTGGGGCCTGGAATCAAATTCGTAATTCCCAGTAAATCTAGCAGTTTCTCCCGGCTCATCCACTGACGGCGATTCACCACTTCATTGTCCATCATGGCGATGTGGGCAGCAGGGCCACCAAAAGCGATCGCTCCCAGTCGCAAAAACACTGCCGCCAGTTCTGTTAATCGCTGCTTCTGTTGTTTGGGAGTCAAAACTTTATAGGAAATCACTTCTTGCTCTTTTTGGATATCCTCAGCTTCTTGCGTCACTATAGTTTTCCTGATTAATGATTATGACAAAATTAGGATATCGGATTTCGATAACGAAAAGCTATATACTTAGAAATTAATTTGTGATACTATGCCATTGGCTAAAAAACACGGTAATACAATCGAGATTACGGAGTATCTATGAGTGATGTCAAGAAGGTGAGCGATGAATTTTCGGCAGGTGGACAGCCAACCCCAGAGACACTAAAACAGCTTGCTGATGAAGGGTATAAGTCTGTGGTGAATCTGCGATCGCCAAATGAAACTGGAGTGTTAGCAGACGAACAGCAACAAGCAAAAGCCGTAGGTCTTGAATATGTTAATGTTCCACTCAAGACAAATTCAGCCAACGACAACTTGACTGCAACAGTTCTCTCAGAACTAGAGGAATTGTCGACTCCTGTATATTTTCATTGTGGTGCAGGTGGACGAGCTAGCGCCTTAGCGCTCATTGCCTTTGCAACTCAACAAAAGCTGAACCGTGAAAAGATTTTAGCAAGAGCAAAAGAACTTGATATCAACCCAGATCAACCTCACCTGAAGCAGTTTTTAGAAAACCTCTCCTGAAGAGTGCTGAGTTAGAAGTTAGCAGTTAGCAGTTAAAAGTTTTCCCCTACTCCCTCATTTCTCTCATCTCCCCCCACTCCCTACTCCCTACTCCCTACTCAGCACTCTTCATGACTCCTCGAACAATTCACCAAATAATTCCCGTACCTTTTCTTTAGCATCCTCTAAAGTCATTTTTCCTAAATCGGTAGCTCGGTAGAGTCGTCGGCTTTGCCGTCCCGATCTCTGCTCAACGGAATATAGATATCCCTTGCGCTCCATATCATGCAACATTGGATAGAGTGTTCCGGCACTGAGTTTATAGCCGTGACGTGCCAGTTCTTCAATAATGCCTAGCCCAAAAATTGGCTCCTGAATTGCATGATGCAGAATATGAAGCCGAATTAAGCTTGAGTAGAACTCTCGTCCATCCATTAGGCAAGGCTTTTGCGACACTTAGAATTTCATTTTCGCTTATATCGCGCTGGGCATTGTGGGATTTTTTTATTCCACTGTCCAAGCAGCCTCATAAGTATTAGTAAACTTATGACGACAGGACTCGATTTTTCTGTCTAAGCAGATGTTGAAGCGTGCGAAATCTAAGTTTCTCAAATATTTGTCGCTAAAAAGTGGTCAGTAAATTACACTAACCACCATGCGTGAAACTTTATTTAACTATTCCTGAATGACCGGGGATATCTGCCAAAGGTTCAAATCTACCGCCTAAATATTTGGCGAGAAACTCTTCTGCGATCGCAAAGAAGTGCAACCGATTTTCTGGTCTGGCAAAACCATGTCCTTCATCTGTGTAAAGTGCATATTGCACTGGTAAACCAGCTTGCTGCATTGCATTGACAATTTGATCGCTTTCTGATTGTTTCACTCGCGGATCATTTGCACCTTGACCGATAAGCAAAGGTTTTTGAATCCGGTCAGCAAAGAATAAAGGCGATCGCGATTTCAAAAACTCCTCTTCTGTTTCCAAGTTACCGACACGATGGTAAAGCATTGCCCTCAATGGTTCCCAATAAGGCGGTATAGTTTCTATCAGCGTAATTAGGTTACTCGGCCCGACAATATCCACACCAGCGGCAAAAACTTCTGGTGTAAAAGTTAACCCCACTAAGGTGGCATAACCGCCATAAGAACCGCCCATAATGGCAATCTTTTGCGGATCGGAAATACCTTGTTCCACTAGCCAGTTAACAGCATCAATCAAATCGTCGTGCATTTTAGCAGCCCATTCCCGATTTCCAGCATTCAAAAATGCTTTGCCGTAGCCAGTGGAACCGCGAAAGTTTACTTGCAGGACAGCATAACCCCGGTTAGCTAGCCATTGCGCTGTGGGAGAGAAACCCCAAACATCCCGCGCCCAAGGGCCACCATGAACCAGCAGTACTGTTGGTAGATTCTGCGTAGGTATTCCCACAGGGGTTGTTAGGTAACTGTGGATAGTCAAACCATCCCGCGCTTCATAGGAAATCGGTTCCATTGAAGCTAACTGCAACGCTTCGAGTTTGGGTTGGTTGCTAAAAAGGAAAGTGCTAGTTTTGGACTCCCTGTTATATGCATAGTAATAAACTGGCCCATTGTCAGTTCTATAAGCCACTAACCAGGTTTTATCTTCCAAGTCGCGGCTAATTATAGAGAATTCTCCAGGACGCACCTTAGCGATTTTCTCAAAATCAGCAGCGATACTTTGGTCAATTACCTGCCATTCCTGCTTGTCTTTGTAAAAAGAAACTGCTTGGATAACTCGCGTTAATGGCTGAATGATTATTCCCACGACATCATACTGTTCATCTTCAGCAATGACAGTTTCTTGACGGGTGTCTAGGTCAATAGCTAGCAGACGTTTAGCGTTAGCATCGTGATTTCCTTGAATGTAAAGGGTTTTGCCATCATCTGAGAAGCTAACAGAATTCCCTTCCTCTTCTGGCCCCCAGTGGCGGAGAGTTTCCCACTGTTTATCTGGTTTCTGCAATAACAAATCGTAACCACCATCGGGTGTGCTAGCTGTTGCTGCGCGTATTTGAAACTCAGCATCAGATGTCCAACTGATAATGTTACTGGGATTATCGGTGTCGAACTCAACCGCACCATTTTTTAGATTGATGCGATAAACGTCAAACTTTTGGGGATTGTTCAAGTTCAACGCTACCAGTGCTTGATCTGGAAATTTAGGTTCCAGTTCCACGAGTTCGGCTTTTACACCTTGGAATGGCGTTAAGTCACGCACAATCTTGGAGTGAATATTAACCAAGTGGAGATGAAAGTTCTCGTCGCCATCCGAGTCTTGCATATAAATTAACTGGTCGGCGTTATAAGTCCAGAAGAAAATGCGGATACCCCGCTTTTTATC
>JBGTMK010000497.1:0-3423 GCA_041743605.1 Nostoc sp. | reverse complement strand
AGAGTCCGCGAAAGACTCTGTGAGCAATTAGATCGCGATCCTCGAGATAGCGAATGGGCAGAAGCAGTACAACTGCCACTACCAGCCTTTCGTTATCGCCTCCATGTTGGTCGTCGGGCGAAAGACAAGATGGTGCAATCTAACCTCCGTCTTGTAGTTTCAATTGCTAAGAAGTACATGAATCGTGGTTTGTCGTTCCAGGACTTAATTCAGGAAGGCAGTCTCGGTTTGATTCGTGCCGCTGAAAAGTTTGACCACGAAAAAGGTTATAAGTTTTCTACATACGCTACATGGTGGATTCGTCAAGCAATTACCCGCGCGATCGCAGATCAATCCCGCACAATTCGTCTTCCAGTTCACCTTTACGAAACCATCTCTCGGATTAAGAAAACTACCAAGTTACTATCTCAAGAGATGGGTCGCAAACCAACTGAAGAAGAAATCGCCACTCGCATGGAAATGACCATTGAGAAGTTGCGGTTCATTGCTAAATCTGCCCAGTTACCCATCTCACTAGAAACGCCTATTGGTAAAGAAGAAGATTCTCGATTGGGCGATTTTATTGAATCCGATGGTGAAACGCCAGAAGACCAAGTTTCCAAAAATCTTCTCCGCGAAGACCTTGAAAAAGTCCTCGACAGTCTCAGCCCACGTGAACGTGATGTTCTCAGACTACGTTACGGCTTGGATGATGGTCGGATGAAAACCCTTGAGGAAATCGGCCAGATTTTCAACGTTACCCGCGAACGGATTCGTCAAATTGAGGCAAAAGCACTCCGCAAATTACGCCATCCAAATCGCAACAGCGTTCTCAAGGAATATATTCGGTAGTTATTGTCATTGGTCATTAGTCATTAATCCTTAAACAAATGACAAATGACAACTGACTAATAACAAAAAAATAAAAAACCTGGTAGTGAATTGGCACTCCAGGTTTTTTTATTTATAGGTCATCTTAGATATTAAAACTTACAGGATGCCCCAAAAGTGTAGGAAGCCTTGACCAGAAAAAACTTCAACCAAAATGGCTGCTGAAAAACCAATCATTGCCAAGCGACCGTTCCAAATTTCTGCTTGTGGGGTAAAGCCCCAACGCCAAGCGTTGCGATCTTCAATTACAGGAGTAGTTACTTTTGTGGTGGTTGCATTTGTCATGGTTTGAACTCCAAATTTAATCTTTAAGGTTTATTGCCTTATGTAAACTAATATAACAAATATTTTGAGAAAAGCAACATTTTTTATACTTTTATCTCCATACCTTGACATAAACATGAATAGCTATTTATACAGGTTCAAGCATCTGTCTTCAGTAAGATTTACTGAAGTGAAAGGAATGTTATTTAGAATTTTACCGTTATAAACAATATACTCTTATTGAGAGTAATTATCAAATATTTTATTTAAATTGCTTTATTTCCAATAGAGTTTGTTATTTTTAGATAAGAAAATATTGATAGCTTAAGTCATTACCAGACAATTTCCATTTCTTTTGAAGTCGAGACAAAACGAAGCTTCTCGTAGACGCGTTTACCATCCTCAGTGGAGAGAAGCCAGAGGCGTCTTGCCTCAGTTGTTCTGACAAAGCTGATAATTTCCTTTAACAAGGCTGTTGCAATTCCCTGTTCTCGCCACATCGGAATTGTATAAACCTTCATAATGTAGGCTTCTAAGTAAGTGGGCAAGAATAAATCAAACTACATTAAGTAATGTAAAATTCAATTGAATTAGCTCGTAGTAAGGGCTTTAGCCCTTAAGAGAGGACTAAAGTCCCCACTACAAACCTTTAATTATTTACGCGAGTCACCTTTAATATCGCTAGCCTCCCGCAGGAGTTAGAGATGCAGTTGTTGGATTAGCGCCTCTAAATCCTGCAAGTTGGCTTGTCGTAAGTTGAACATCACCCTAATTTACGATCGCACTTCAGCCACAGTGATAATTTTTTCATCGCGGTTGAGTTGGAGAATGCTTTCACCTTTGACATCTCTACCTAAGAGCGGCACTGTTTCTACAGGGATTCGCACTACCCGTTCCTTATTCGTCACTAAGGCTACCTCGCCAGATGCGATCGCTATGACCATACCAGCTAAGTTGTCAGTTTTGCTGGCAAATTTCAGCGCTTGCGTGCCTAAATCGCCGCGATTAGCCGCTCTCAACTGACTCGCAGCCATCCGCTTGGCATATCCTTCTTGAGTAACTAGCAGCAGTTGGTCATCTTTACCGACAGTGACACAGCCAACCATTTGCTGATTTTTCAATAACCGAAATGCTTGTAAACCCATCGCTGTGCGTCCCATGATCGGTAATTGTTCATCATTGGCTGCAAAGCGCAACATTCGCCCACCTGAACTAGCTAAAATTAGATGCGCCCCTGGAGCGGTGAACTGGGTAAATGACAATTCATCATCGTCTTTGAGCTTCAAAATCGTGATTCCGCGCCGAGTTAAGTTAGTAAATTCTCCCAGAGACAGACGTTTAATTCTTCCCTGTTTTGTGAGGAGAATCATCTGCCTAGTTTCAAGATTTTCCGGCAGCAAAAAGCGACTGACCACATCTTCTTGAGCGCTTTGAGCAGTACTACTGAGCATAGTAATCAAAGGTTTTCCCCGTGGAGAACGTCCAGTAGTAGGGGGAATTTCTCCCACATTCACCGGGTAGACTTTGCCGCTACCAGTTAGTATCAGCAAGTCTTTCCCCGTGTCGGTCAACACAGTTTGGATAATGAAGTCATTATCGTGCAGACCATTTTCAGCTTTTGACTTTCTCCCAGATGGCTGAGTGCGGCGCACATAACCGCGTTGGGTAAATTCTAAAACTGCTTCTTCTACTGGTTCAGAAGATTTAAGTTCCTCCTCCTCATCTGCTCCCCTGCTTTTCTGCCCCTCTACCTTAGACTTCTGCTCCTCTCCGATTTTTGTCCGCCGGGGATCGTTGTACTTGCGCTTGAGCGATCGCAATTCTTTTTTCAGCGCCTTTAATAATTCGCGGCGATCGTTCAGCAATTGCTCCAACAAGCTAATTTGCTCACTGATCTGCTCAAATTCCTGCTGCAAATTTTGCTGTTCTAAACTGGTGAGGCGGCGCAACGGCATCGCTAAAATTGCATCTCCTTGTACCTCACTTAAATCCAGTTGGCTACAAAGATTAATTTTTGCCGTACTGCCATCGGGAGCTTGGCGCAAAATTTGAATTACCTCATCCAAATTAGACAGCGCTTTCAGCAAACCTTCCACCAAATGCACACGACTTTGAGCCTTACCCAACTCGTAATTGTAGCGGCGGTTTAGCGTCTCTTCTCGGAAACTCAAAAACTCCTGCAACAGTTGACGCAAACTTAACTGGCGGGGTTGTCCATCTACTATTGCTAGAAGAATTGCCCCAAAAGTCATTTGTAAAGCAGTTTGGTGATACAAATGCTGGAGAACT
>JBGTMK010000496.1:0-11289 GCA_041743605.1 Nostoc sp. | reverse complement strand
AGATCCAGTTACACTACAGCCCTCATCGACGGGGAAAGCTAAGGTAAAACTCGACAGTTCCAACGAATGGCTTGATGTTAATCTGCCCAAAATGACAGCGAAAATATCTGACTTTAGCGACGCTCTCCCAGCAGAATCTAACCCCAATCCCCCCATCGATAAAGCTACTTTAGAGCGCATCTATGAACTGGAATTCAATCTTGGTAACAAAGCAGGTGACACCCAAGATGAACCGAAGAAACTATCACCCCAGGCGCAAAAGCTGTATGAATATCTCACTAGAACTGAACGAATTGAAGCTGATGTAAGAGAGTTTAAGGGCAACTTTAAAGTGGCTGGTGAGAGATTCACTGTAGAGCAAATCAAGGGCTGGATGTACGAAATTGTTGGAGCAGGATTGGCGGACTGGATAGGCGAGGGTGTTATCAAGCTTAATCAAATTTGACTACCATCGGTGTCTGGTGTCTCGCCTCAAAAACACCCTTTTTTAACGGACACTGGACACCGGACACCACAGACACTGAAGCTTGAAACCCTTATATAGCAAAGACACCAGCAGACACCACACCAGACACCGCCCAGACACCCAGTGTCTTCTACGTGTCCGCTAGACACCAATAATAAATAACCTCATAAACAGCCATTTATTATTAGAGGATTATCAACATTATGCTGAGAATAGTAATTGTTGAACCAGAAATATTCACGCTCTACAGAACGCCCGTTTCCAGGTAGATGAACAGGGGAACAGTTTAGAACATGAAGAAAGAACACTGCCAACTATAAAGCCTATAAGAGGGAGTGAATGTGTTTTAAAACTTCTAAGTTAGTCTCGCACCATCTATCAATATAGAATTTGGCTGATTTTCTTTTTCCATGGCCAATTGGATGACCCCAATCATAATAACCATACACGAGTGGATTATGCGTTAAAGCAGAACTTAATATGCAGGCAGGTAAATGACCTTTTTGTTTTGCAATATCATAATATATGGCAATATAAAACCTTCCTTGACAAGCATAATATTTAGGTTCTACACGTATCCATCCAACTTTAGAACAAAGAGAAGATATATCTTGTGTATACAAACTTTTCTGCACACTAAAACCAAAATGACCATTGCTGCAATTCACCCATAACTGATCAATTGTCTTCAGGTCTGATTCAGATATTTTTTCAAGATGTTCTACATCCAGCTTGTATTCGTTTTCGAGACCAGCTAGTTTCAGCAAAATTGCTAAAGTTTCGTTATCTGCTGCTGCCCAATTACCAGCCTCCAATAATTCCTGTAGCTTGGAGTAATCAACAGAATTAACAGCAATTGAGTTATTGATGTCAAGCATTTTCTACCTTTGATTTTTTAGCTTTGCAAGCCTACAGGTTTATTATTCCCAAGGTAGATAGCAGTAATCGATAAAACTAATTCATAGTACCGTGCCTCCCAGGTGACGGGCTGCTTGCTATATCTGGGTAACTGGGCGAACGGCTTCCCCTGTGGTAGCATAACAGGCTCGCCAGTTTTGCCTAAGTAACTCTCTACAAAAATACACTTGCCAATCTCTATATCAAATTAATATAATACATTTATAAAATCAACATCATCAAATTTGCAAAGCATCCATGAATAAGAAAAACGATGATGAATTAATCACCCTGTCAGCGCTTGAAGAAGACCTGCTCACAGCGTTGTGTGGCAAAGAGCTATACGGGTTGCAAATTATGAACGCTATTAATGAAGCTAGCCTTGGCAAGCGCCAGATAGGATTTGGTAGCCTCTACCCCACTCTCCATCGAATGGAAAAAAAAGGTTTGGTTAAACCCCGTTGGGGCGAGGAAACAGATCCTGAATCTGGTGGTGCGCGGCGTAAGTATTACGTAATCACTGGGTTGGGGGAGCGGGTGCTTAGAGAAACTCAGGAATACCGCGCCCATCTTGCTGGATGGAAACCAATGTTTATCGGACAATTGGGTTTCGTGCAACCAGTAAGTCAACTAGGAGTAGAAGGGGTGTAGAATGAAATCTTTTAATAAGTTTTTAAAACTCGTACTAAAACTCCCAATAATATTGCAGATTATGATGTTGCCAGTGTTAGCACTGCTATGGCTATTGCCAACATTAGTAGTAGTAATATCGTTTCTAGTTTTGTTTTGTGGCAGACACAAAATTAAAACATTTATAGAACAGTTTTTAGAGCAGAAAGACCAGGAAATAAACAGAGTAATTAGCAAAATTGAGATGATGGATGAGTCCATCAAATTTACCCTGAAATCTGAGAATCAGTGCAACGATTGCAACAGAGATAATCTCTTGCAAGCTCAACGTGAGATAGAAGATACAATTAAAATATTGCATACTTCGAGGAAAAATTTTCAGAACGCCAACGTAGAATTTAATGAAGCAATCAAGGATTTTTTTAGTGACTCTCAGAAATCTAAACACCGACCAAAATTCCCAGCATGGCTTGTAAAAAAACTTCCCGTAGACTGGCGTAGTGACCTAGAGGAGTTACAACGTGATTGGATTGATTCTGGATGTTCGAGACTAGTTTTCCAACTACGAACTACTCAATGCTTACTGTCAATGGGTTGGGCTAAATTAATGATTCGGTGGGAAGATTACTGGGATAGTAATACTACAAAGCAAGTTGGTGATAAACGTACAACCAATTAGGTTTGTGAATTCATACAACCAGTTGATTCCTCAGAATTTCAAAAGTTATTGATAATCAAATGAAAAACTCCTCTTTATCTTCAAATCCTGAGCCTGCCCATAATCCTTATTCAGAAATCAAACTGAGCATCGCTAAAGAACGCTTGCGCCAAGCTCATCAAAGTTTCAACTTGGCTTGGTTTACAACTTTATTATGTAGCATGATTACTGTAGGAGGAGCAGTACTTTTACTAATTGGTACTGTTAAAGAAGGCTCTATCACTGCTGCTGCGGGGGCCATTTCGAGCGTGTGTTGCCTGAAATTTGCCAAAGATGCCAATGACAGGTTAGATAAGATTCCAAAGGAGTGGAAAGAAGAAAGTTAAGCCATACCGTTCACAAAACGGTTACGTATTCCTTTTTCAATTTGTTGAATGTGCGATTGCGCTTTCTTCGGACTGCAATCATGCGATCGCTTCAGGAGCAGCTATCCCTTTGTAGTGCTAAAAATCAGCACTACTTGGAGTAACCCCCAAGCCTTGTATAGAAAGGATAGATATTTGCCAAACTTATCAATGGGGGTGAAATTGGGATTTTGAGGGTGTGAATGATAAGCGTGGCTTAACTGAGGTCAGTTTCGGGGTGGATGTTCACGAAAGGATCAGGGTTTGGGAGAATGGGAAGTGTCCATATTTCGTCGCGTACACCGGACACTACCACCAAGAATAAATGAGGCTACCACCCCCAACTCGTCTACCCAACAAGCATTACAGGTCTAGAGAATACCTTACACCAAGTGAGGTGCGAAGTCTTCTCGATGCCGCACTAGAACGCAAAGCTCGTTATTCCCACCGTGATTATACACTGATGCTGATGATGTTCCGCCACGGGCTGAGGGTGGGGGAAGCTGTAGGGGCTAAGTGCGGTTTGCGCTGGGATGCACTGATGTGGGCCGAACGCCAGATTTTTATCACTAGAGAAAAGGGCAGTGATTCTGGGGTGCATCCCTTGAGAGATGATGAAATAACTTTGCTCAAACAACTCAGAGAGATGTTGCCTGATAGCAAATACATTTTTGTTTCTGAACGCGGTGAGGTGATGTCTACTGATGCGGTGCGAAAGCTGCTTGGGCGATTGGCGGCACAGGCGGGGCTTGATATCAAAGTTCACTGCCACATGATGCGCCATGCTTGCGGCTACTATCTGGTGAATCAGGGTTACAACACTAGGGAAATTCAAGACTTCCTCGGACACCGCGATATCAAACACACTGAAAAATATACCAAGCTGAATGCTCGACGTTTCCTGAATTTTGATTGGGGTGATTTGTGATAATGAAATAGATTTTGGGAATACTATGCGGAGTGTTCTTAAAAAAACTATGAATAATATTATTCAAGAAATCGAGAAGTTAAATAAAGATTCTAGAACTGTTAAGACAGCGCATTTTTTGGCTTTTCAAAAAAAACAAAAAATACATAGAGTTTTAGGTATATGTATTATCACAATAAACGTTATAGTTCTTTCTCCTTTGTTGGAAATTTTAACACTAAAAAATATAGTATTTGTAATAAAAATTTTATCTATTATTTCAGCATCTTTAGCAGCAGCCCAAACCTTTTTTAATTATCAAAAAGAAATTGAATTACATTTAAGTGCTGGAGAAACGTATGCAAATATTTATGTTTAAGGTAATTGCTTTAATAAATTCACTTTGACTATTTACATAAATATATTCATAATTAATATCCAAAAAATTTAGAGATTGTGATAACACCTGACCTAAAACCAGATTGTTACGATTTCTAATATCTTCTGGTCGTAATGATTCAATGATATAAACGAAAAGTTGCATTTCTAATTGTCTCCTTAACAGCAGAGTAGAAGACGTTTCCACACTCTTGAATTGACATAAATAAAAATCAAAACCCTCATAAATTTTATGAGGGTCTTACTTATGTATGACAAAATCGAGGCGATCGCATTTCTTAAAACTGCCCATAATTTTGCACAATGGGGTATATTTTGTCCAGTGTCATGTGCTGGCGGTGAAATTGACCAAGATAATCTCACTCTTCAATCAAGCGGGTGGTGTTGCCAAATCGACGACAACCCACAATCTTGGCTATCACCTTTCTATACGCCGTCATCGGGTACTGTTGATAGACATAGACCCCCAAGCTTCCCTGACAACGTTCATGGGGTTGGAAGCGGCTGATTTGTCAAAAACTATTTACGATGCTTTAGTATCAGAGTCAGATGAACCCATTCCCATTCATCGGGACTTGGACGGCATGGACTTGGCTCCTGCCAACATTTTACTGGCTAATGCCGAACAAGAATTGATATTTGCTGAGTTGAGAGAATTTCGACTCAAAGAGGTACTTGCTCCTGAGTTGGACAACTACGATTTTATTTTGATTGACTGTCCTCCCAGTTTGGGAATTCTTAGTCAAATTAGCCTAGTTGCCTCGACTCATGTTTTAGTCCCCATTCAGTGTCAGTTCAAAGCATTGAAGGGAACAGACTCGTTGTTAAAAACATTGGCAAGAGTGCAGCGCAAGCTGAATCGCTCTCTGAAGATAGCGGGATTTTTCCCGACAATGTACTCTGCTGGTAATTCCCTAGACCAGAGAACTCTTGAATCAATTCATGAGCAACTGTCAAGTTTAGCAAGGATATTTCCCCCCCTACCTCGCGCTACAGCAGTGGCAGAAGCTGCTGAATATGGTAAACCTTTAGCATTATGCCCTAATAAAAATCCTGCTATTATCCGCATTTTTGACGAGATAGCACAAGCAATGGAGGAGATATAAATGAGTCTCAGACGAGCTAGCCAACCACCTGCAATGGAGGAGATATAAATGAGTACCAGACGCGCCAGCCAACCACCTGCTGCTAGAAGCAAACTCAAGAACGTCGCGCTGTTCAAAGAAGAAGATGATGAGTTGACTTCTTCTACAGTGCAATTGGATAAGATTGTTCTTCCTGCTACTCAACCTCGACGTTATTTTGACCCCCAAGCGATGCAATCCTTGGTGGAATCGGTAAAGCAAAACGGCATCCTCCAGCCCCTTTTGGTCAGACCTGTGGGGGATAAATATGAATTAGTGGCAGGAGAGCGCAGATATCGGGCAGCACAAACAGCAGCTTTAACATCAGTGCCTGTAAACGTGCGGGAGATGTCAGATGAGCAGGCGGTACAGTATGCCCTGACTGAGAATCTCCAACGGGAGGACTTAAACCCAGTTGAAGAAACTGAAGGAACTTTGCAACTGTTGGCACTGCGATTGGGATGCGAGACAGCACAAGTGTCTTCTGTACTCTACAGAATGGACAATGAAGCCAAAGGAAAAATTACCCGAAACGTTTCGGGTAATTCCGAGGCGGAAATAGTCGAGAAAGTTTTCGCGGAATTGGGAAAGATTAGCTGGCAATCATTTGTCCGCACCAGACTACCACTGTTGAAACTGCCAGATGATATTTTATCAGCCCTGCGTGCTGGACAAATTGAGTACACCAAGGGCAAGGAAATTGCCAAGCTGACATCAAAAGAAGAAAGAATTGAACTCCTAGAAGCGGCAATTTCGCTGGCTTTGCCTCTTTCCGAAATTCAACGGCAGGTCAAAGCTAAACAACCATCTGTCACACCTCCAGCACTGCAAAGTCGTTTAGAAGCTACATATAAGCAAGCGAAAAAATCAAAGGTGTGGGACAATCCCCAGAAGCAGAAGAAACTAGAATCTTTGTTGGGAGAGTTGGAAGCTTTGATGGCTGATGAGGGTTAAATGCCAGATAATAATGTTAGACAAAGACTAGCTATGAAAAGGAAATATGGCTGCTATAACAATTAATATTACAGAGCAGCAACTGCAAAAATTGCAGTCATTAGCGCCAAAGTTGGGTATCTCGACAGAAGAATTGTTATCTGCCTCTCTAGAAGATTTGTTAAACTACCCGAAAAGTGAGTTTAACCAAGCTGCTAGTTATGTACTGCGAAAAAATGCTGAACTTTACCAGCGATTAGCATGATTCGCTCGATTGTACTTGTTGAAGTTGTCGAACTTCCCAAATGAAGCTAAAGGTAAAATTACCCGAAACGTTTCGGGTAACTGAGTCATACTCCCAGTACGAAATATTTGATTGTTTAAGCTGCTTAATCTCTATAATTGCCCCATTGCTTGCAATTATTATCGAGTATAAAATGTGAGACTGCGCTGCTCACCTAGTTACTTGCACTCTACCGGATAAGACAAACACAAATGATATCAGGGGAAATCAAAAGTAAAATAGATAAAATCTGGGATGCCTTCTGGTCGGGTGGTATCTCCAATCCCCTCGAAGTCATTGAGCAGATTACTTACCTGCTGTTTCTGCGTCGCCTCGATGACCTGCATACCCTGGAAGAGAACAAAGCTAACCGACTCAAGCGCTCGATGGAACGGCGGATTTTTCCAGAGGGTGAAGATATCAAGGGGCGTTCCTACGATGATTTGCGTTGGTCGAGGTTCAAGCACTTTGCAGCGCCGGAGATGTTTGCTGTAGTCAACGATCATGTTTTCCCTTTCCTGCGGACTTTGGGTGGGGATGATTCGACTTACGCGCACCACATGAAGGATGCCCGCTTCACGATTCCGACACCGGCGCTACTGTCTAAGGTGGTGGATTTGCTAGATGGTGTACCGATGGAAGACCGGGACACCAAAGGCGACCTCTACGAATATATGTTGGGCAAGATTGCCTCGGCTGGACAAAATGGGCAGTTTCGCACACCGCGCCACATTATTCGGCTGATGGTGGAACTGACTGCACCAAGTCCGGGGGATGTGATCTGTGATCCGGCTAGTGGTACTTGTGGCTATCTCGTGGCTGCTAATGAATATCTGCGATCGCATCACCCCGAAATTCTGCGGGATGCCAAGTTGAAGGAACACTTCCACCATCAGATGTTTCACGGGTTCGACTTTGACAATACCATGCTCCGTATTGGCAGTATGAATATGCTGCTGCATGGGGTGGAAAACCCGGATGTGCGTTACAAAGACTCGCTGGCAGAGGAGCATTCGGGTGATGAAGAATCTTATACCCTTGTCCTGGCTAATCCGCCTTTTGCTGGGTCGTTGGACTATGAGAACACGGCTAAGGACTTGCAGGCGATTGTTAAGACTAAGAAAACTGAGTTGCTATTCTTGGCTCTGTTTTTGAGATTGCTCAAGCCTGGGGGACGGGCGGCGGTGATTGTACCGGATGGGGTGCTTTTTGGTTCTTCTAAGGCACATAAGGAACTGCGCCGCTTGTTGGTGGAGGAGCAGAAGCTTGATGCTGTGATATCTCTGCCGGGTGGTGTATTTAAGCCCTACGCGGGTGTTTCTACTGCGATTTTGCTATTTACTAAAACTAACTCTGGTGGAACTGATTTTGTTTGGTTCTACGATCTGGATGCTGACGGGTTGAGTTTGGACGATAAAAGAGCGCCTTTGCTTTCTGAAGATAAACTGGGTACTGTACCTGCTGCGGAGTTAACAGCAGAGGAACATACTAAAAATAATCTGCCGGATGTGCTGACTCGTTGGCAATTGCGAAATACTACTGAACTGGAGCAACCACGCACGGCTCAGAGTTTCTGTGTACCAAAGGCTGATATTGCCACTCATGGGTATGACCTTAGTATTAATCGTTATAAAGAAGTGGTACATGAGGAGGTAGAACACCGCGCACCCAAAGACATCCTCGCTAATTTAGCAAAGTTGGAGGCAGAGATTCAGCAGGGGATGAAGGAATTGGAGGGGATGTTGGGATGAAAACATCTCCATTTAATAATAAATTGCCTAACAATTGGGAATGGGTCATATTAGATGATGTTCTGATAGAGAAGCCTTGCAATGGTCTTTATAAGTCTGCGGATTTTATAGGTAGAGGGACTTTATTTCTGGATATAAATGGACTGTATAAAGGTCTAACTGCTGACTTTAGTCAAGCGAGAAGAGTAGAAGTCACAGAAAATGAATATAGACAGTATGAGCTAGTCAAAGGGGATATTTTATTTAATCGCGTTTCCAAAATGCCCGAAGGTGTTGGTAAAGCAGTAGTAGTAGGTGAATTACAAGAACCTGCTGTATATGAATCTAATATGATACGAGTTCGACTCAATAATCAACGAGTGGATTCATTATTTGTTGTTAATTATTTATCTACGAATCAAAGCAGACGGGAACTGTTATCTAAAGCAAATATTTCTAATCAAGCCAGTATTAATCAACAGGCTATTAAATCTCTTGCAATACCCCTGCCGCCGACACTCACTGAGCAACGGCGAATTATGGCGATTCTTGATCGCGCGGAAGAACTCAGGTCTAAACGTCGGGAAGCGATCGCACAACTCGACACCCTCACCCAAGCCATCTTTCTAGAAATGTTCGGCGATCCAGTTACGAATCCGAAGGGGTGGACAGTTTCAAAGCTTGGGGATATTGCAGAAAAGATTACTGATGGAGAACATCAAACGCCTAAAAGAACATTACAGGGCATCAAATTGTTATCGGCTCGCAATGTACAAAATGGCTACATTGACGTTAGAGATGTTGATTATGTCAGTATTGAAGAGTATGAACGAATAATGAAGCGATGTAACCCTGTAAGAGGTGACATACTACTTTCTTGCTCTGGGACAATTGGGCGTGTAACAACTGTTGACACTGATGAGCCTTTCTCGCTTGTTCGTAGCGTTGCCTTATTAAAGCTGAAGCATGATTTAATAAATTCTAAATTTCTTGAGTATTTTCTAAGAACACCTGCTTTACACGCGAAAATGCAACAGAGAGCGAATGCTTCCAGTCAAGCCAATCTATTTCAAAACCAGATTCGTGAACTACCTGCTTTTATTCCTCCTCTCACGCTCCAAAAAGAATTTTCCCATCGCGTCGAAGCTGTAGAAAAACTCAAAGCAGCACACCGCGCCTCATTATCAGAACTCGATGCCCTCTTCGCCTCCCTTCAACACCGTGCATTCCGAGGAGAATTATGACATGAACGCCATGCTAACCGAATTTACCCTCGCCAACTTCAAAAGTTACAGTACAAGCCGATTGCCTCTAGGGTCGCTAACCGTACTAATCGGAGCCAATGCCGCAGGCAAAAGTAACGCCCTTGAAGGTTTGCGCTTTCTGTCATGGCTGGCACAAGGACAAAAACTCTCCAGCATTCAATATGCGGTGAATAGTGCAGAGCGCGTTGTACGGGGTCGAGTAAATGACTTGTGCCATCGAGGAGAGTCAAATTTTACCATTGGTTGCCGTTTGGACTACCCAGACTGGAACCAACTCGATATAACCCTGAATGTGCGTGACGGAGAACTGCACATCAGTAGTGAGCGAATCGTTGGCTCCACAAGTCAAGTGCCGCTATATGCCCTAGATCAGCCTTCTCAAGGAGTAGGGACTGATGTTGGTGTCGCATATAACAACTTTACAAGGGGGAAGAACAAGCCACGAATAACGTGCAGCGATCAGATGGCTATATTCGTGCAATTAGACACCCCTGCCCATTTTGATGCAAAGTACCCCATATCCCAAAAGATAATTCCTGATACCGTCCGCGAATATCAACGAATTTTAAAGAACATCCTGTTTCTAGATCCCGTTCCCGCCAGAATGCGCGAGTACAGCTTCAAATCTGATAAGCGATTACAAGAAGATGGTACCAATCTTTCCAGCGTCCTGTATCGCTTGTGGGAGAACCAAGCCGAAAATCAACAGGCAATTCTCAACTTTATCCAGAGTCTACCAGAACAGGCTATAGATGGGCTAGATTTCCTTTTCGGCCCACGGGATGAAGTCATGGTGCAACTAGCAGAAACCTTTGGCAATACCCGTCGCTATTGTGAGGCCGCATTATTATCCGATGGCACTTTGCGGGTGTTAGCGATCGCGGCTGCTATGCTATCGGCACCCGTTGGTAGTTTAGTCGTCATCGAGGAAATCGACAACGGCGTTCATCCCAACCGCGCCCAGCATCTACTCGCCAGCATCCGGGATATTGCCGAGCGGCGGAAATTGCGGGTGCTGCTTTCTACCCACAACCCAGCCTTAATGGATGCCTTACCCGATGCTGCCCTCGGTGATGTAGTGTTTTGTTTCCGCAATCCAGAGTCAGGAGATAGCCGCCTTATACGGCTTGGGGAGATGTATGATTTCCCCAGTCTGATATCTCAGGGGCCGCTCGGTCAACTGGTAACTGCTGGGGTAGTGGATCGGTTTGTCAAGTCGCCGCACACACCTGAAGACAGAAAACAGCAAGCTATGGAATGGCTGTCTCGTTTGCAGGAGTACGGCAATGAGTAGTATCTGCCTGATAGATACCAGCATATTCCTCGAAATACTCAACGTCCCCAACTATAATCAGCATAGAGTATCAGTCCTCCAAGATTTTCAGACCTATGCTCAATCTGGCTGTACTTTTTTGTTGCCTATGGCGACGATCCTCGAAACAGGCAACCACATTGCCCAGAACGGCGACGGCACAATGCGAAGAAAAACCGCCAAACGTTTTGTTGAAGAAGTGAAAAAAGCATTCACAGGCGAAGCTCCCTGGAAACCGACTACATTCCCGAACACCGCAGAGATATTGGAGTGGATTGACG
>JBGTMK010000495.1:0-5159 GCA_041743605.1 Nostoc sp. | reverse complement strand
GACTTACGCACTGTACAACTTAATCATGGTATGCATATACGAAAATGGGTCGTTTCAGCCTTTTATTAATCGTTCTTCGATGGTCATCTGTAGGGGTAAAGCACATTGCTCATTGGTGTCAACTTAAGCTAGAAATAGCTTTGCTGCGGGCTTCATAACCCGCCAGAGAATTCATTCTCTGGCTCATAGCTAAAGTCTACTGAAGTAGACTGAATATTTTTGAGGATATCTAGTCATCTTCAGATGACTTTCGCTATGATTCTTGGAACTTCATCCCTACCTTTTGAATCACACGCACTGAAGCGATGTTTTCTGGATGAGCGTAGCCCGCATTTCTCACTCTTCTCAAGGCGTTTGATGGAGCAGAAGAGATAAACCCGCTATCCCTCCCCAGGTTGCTTCGCTGAACCTGGGGTATCTCGCGGAAAACAAGATGACCAATTAATTTGACGGTAGCTTTTTCCACTACAGCCCACACACCAAAACCATGCTGTTGCCAGTGTGTAATAAAAAATTGTAATATTTCTTGGGTTACTTCTTTAGCCTGATCTTTAGGTATAGGGCCTCTAGGTGAATACCTCATAACTGCTGGGTTGCTCAAAATGGGAGCAAGTTCATCTAAATCTTGAGGAGTATAGGGTCTTAGTAGCAATCTTGCGGTTTCTATATCGGGCATGGTATGAGGGTAGCAAGACAAACACTACTTTAAACAAGCGTGTTTTTTTCCAAACATTAAATATAATGCTCTTACTATGAGCATCTACCAATCTCTCAAAAAATCTTATACTCAAGACCGACGGCGTGAGAATGACTGGCGGTTGTTTTTGCGTTTAGTGCCTTACGCCCGTCGTAGTCGAGGGCTATTGGTGCTGTCGATGTGCTTACTCATACCGATCGCACTAGCTAATGCCATACAACCGCTGTTGATTGGCCAAGTAATCTCTCTGATTCGCAATGAACCAAGCACTTACGAATTTCTCAGGAATCGCCCCTTATCTCAAGGGCTAAATATCCTGGAGGGATTATTGGTAATTGCGATCGCAATCCGATTGATTTTGACAGGTTTCCAAGGTTATATAGTCCAAAAACTAGGACAACAAATCACCGCAGCAATTCGCCAAGACTTATTCCAGCACGTCACATCTCTAGCAGTACGCTTTTTTGACCGCACGCCCGTAGGTAAATTAATCACCAGAATCACCAGCGATGTGGAAGTATTAGGCGATGTCTTTTCTACTGGGGCAATTGGCATTGTATCCAATTTGTTTTCCATGCTGGTGATTTTGGGTTTAATGTTTTCCATCCAATGGCAACTTACCTGCTTGCTGCTAGTGATGTTATTACCAGTTACCTGGGTAATTGTTTACATCCAGCAACAGTACCGCAAAGCCAATTACAAAGGGCGGGAAGAACTTTCTATATTGAACTCACAGCTACAAGAAAATGTCCTTGGCATTAACGTCGTGCAGTTGTTCCGTAGGGAAAAATTTAATGCCGAATTGTTTCGCACCACAAACAGCCGCTACACTCAGCAAATGGATCGAACCATCTTTTATGATTCATTTATTTCAGCAACCTTAGAATGGATTGGACTGATTGCGATCGCAGGTGTTTTGTGCATGGGTGGTTGGTTACTTTTAGGAAAAAACTTGACTTTTGGTACTTTATCTGCATTTATCTTGTATGCCCAGCGATTATTTGACCCTTTAAGGGATTTTGCGGAAAAATTTACAGTAATTCAAGCTGGTTTCACTGCCATTGAACGCGTAGGCGATATATTAGATGAACCGATAGAAATCCGCGATCGCGCCAATGTCCGCTTCTCAATATTTGATGCGAAATTTGGCTACATAGACGAGATCCTGGCAAATCTAGAATCTCCAGACCTCACTTCCCCGCCAGAACTGGGGGAAATTCGCTTCGATCACGTCTGGTTTGCTTACAAAAATGATGATTACGTAATTAAAGACTTAGATTTCACCATTAATCCTGGTGAAAGAGTGGCATTAGTCGGCCCTACAGGTGCGGGTAAAACTTCTATTATCCGGCTGTTGTGCCGCCTCTACGAACCCACCCAAGGACGCATTCTCATAGATGGCGTGGATATTCGGGAAGTGCCACAGGCAGAACTGCGGCGCTACATGGCAGTAATTTTACAAGAAGGATTTTTGTTTGCTGGCGATGTTAAAAGCAACATTTCTTTAGGAGATGGCTATACTATTGAACAGATTCAACAAGCAGCAGAAGAAACCAACATTGCCCAGTTTATAGAAGAACTACCCCAAGGTTATGATACTCAACTTCGAGAACGGGGGACAAATATTTCTAGTGGTCAAAAGCAACTTTTAGCCTTTGCACGAGCTGCCATTCGCAATCCCCAAATATTGGTACTAGATGAGGCTACCGCTAGTTTGGATGTTGGCACAGAAGCTTTAGTTCAAGAGGCATTAAACCAGCTTTTGCTCAGACGCACCGCCATTATTATCGCTCACCGCCTGTCTACAATTCGCAATGTAGACCGGATTTTTGTTCTCAAGCGTGGCGAATTGATCGAACAGGGAAGCCATGATCAATTATTGCGAGAAGGAGGGCTTTACGCCACTTTGCATAACTTGCAGATGTTGGGAACTTAGGATATTTTCAGAAAAATCCCAGGTGGAAAAGTGCGATCGCTGTGTCTGTAAGTTTTATAAAGGAAAGCATTTTCATTCCAGAGGTATAGGTTGCCCCAGAAAGGGTAGTCTATTCAATCGGAATTTAGTACTGAATAGGTTGCCCTGCTTGCAGCCAAGAATCGAAGCGATCGCCTTTTGAGGAGATTGATCGGTGCGCTCATTATCACTTTTGAGTTTTGTTAAAATAGGTTTGGCTTAAGTATGAAGGGAAAATGATCAAAATGACTACCTTAGAAATAGCGATCGCCAAAATCAAAAAATTACCTGTTGAGCAGCGAAATGAAGTTATTAAATTTATTGAGTTCTTAGAATTCAAAATAGGCAAAATTAGTCATATCCAAGAAGAGCTAGAAACCGATGAGAAAGAAGTTTCTTTTACTGAAGCAGCAAAAGAGTTTATTGGTTGTTTAGACAGCAATCTGGAAGATTTATCTTATAACCCTAAGTATATGGAAGGCTTCGGGAAATAATGAAAAAGGGCATCATTCTCGATACAGGGGTTTTAGTAGCATTTATGATGCCTAGTGATAAATTTCATCAGTGGGCTGTCTCTTCACTGACAAATATTCAGTATCCTCTCTTGACCTGCGAGGCTGTTATAACTGAAGTTTGCTTCTTGTTACAAAAAGTCCATGCGGGACGTGAGAAAACTCTGCAATTAGTCAAGCAGGGATATATTGAAATACCTTTTCGCTTGAGTGATGAAATTGAATCTGTTGAAAAGCTAATGCAGCGTTATGATTCCGTACCAATATCTTTGGCAGATGCGTGTTTGGTGCGGATGGCTGAAATCTATACAGAGACTTCAGTACTTACATTAGATAGTGATTTTAGAATTTATCGTCAGCATCGCAATCAAGAAATTTCTGTGATTATGCCCGATATCGGAAAGAAATAAAAGTTGAATTAGTTAAAGAAATAGTTTTGCGTAGCTTGCCGCCGTAGAAATCGCCTATCTCTAATCATGAGAAATGCGATCGCACTTTTTATCGCACGATTATTTCATGCGATCGGTTCGGGAACTTTTGGTGCATCAACCCGCAGACTCATCTGCTCACAACGCACAGTTAACCAAGGCTGACCTAAACCTATTCCAGAAAAAGGACTTTCGGCGGGGATTTCTAACTTAGAACCAATCAAACCCAACACAGACTCAAATTCAGCAGGGAATATCAGCAAATCAGCATCCTTGGCGCTGAAACTAGAGACACTTAACCTCTGTCTCCATGCCAAGCTTTGTTGATTGTACTTAAGACTACACAGCTTCCGGTTTTCCTGATGCACAGTAACATATTTTTCTTGCTCCCAGGTAAACTCAGCTAGTTCCTTTGGTAGTCCCCAAATTTCTCGACCACCAGCCACCGAATCAGCATTATCTACATAAATGTGAGAAATCCAAGCGCCGATTTTTCTCTGGTAATTAACCAAAGCTGGGACAACAATTAACTCACTATACTCCAGTACCGAGCCTGACCCGTAATTAGATAAATACACGCTAGCAAGGGTTTTACCAGGCCATACAGAAATAATTTCTAACTCTAACGGAATCAAAGGGCGCACTTGGTCAATATTTACCAAATGCAGAGTTTGGATAGCATAACCATGAAGTGTCCAAGGTGCTTGTGGATATGACATAAGGGATTAACCAGACTTTATATAACTCCTAATTCTTGTACAGACGCGATTTATCGCGTCTCTCCTAACATCCTTTAAAAAAAATCCCCACTCAGGGATTTGCCTGAGTGGGTAATATGAGGTGGAACAAGATCATCTTCCCAAAAGAAGTAAGGGAATTATTTGCTCTCTGTAAAATCAGCGTCAATCACATCATCGCCGCTACCAGAGCTAGATGTAGAACCGCTATCTTGAGGTTCAGCACCAGGTGCAGCACCGCCACCAGCTTGTTGATAGATGTTGCTACCAACAGCGAATAGCGCTTGTTGCAATTCTGGGGTGAGCTTCTTGATTTGCTCATCGTCTTCTTTCGCAACTGCTTCCCGCAGTTCTTTCACCAAACCTTCAACTTTAGTCTTGTCAGCATCGGGAACTTTATCGCCCAATTCTTGTAACTGCTTTTCAGCTTGGTATGCCAAAGAATCAGCTTGGTTCTTGCGTTCAATCTTTTCGCGCCGGTCTTTGTCAGATGAAGCGTTCTGTTCAGCTTCTCTTACCATCCGGTCAACATCCGATTTATCCAGGGTGGAAGCGCCAGTTATGCTGATGGACTGTTCTTTACCAGTGCCTTTGTCCTTAGCAGTGACGTTAAGGATACCATTAGCGTCAATGTCGAAGACCACTTCAATTTGAGGAACGCCGCGTGGTGCAGGAGGAATACCATCAAGGCGGAAGGTTCCCAAACTCTTATTATCGTTAGAGAATTCGCGTTCACCTTGCAGAACGTGAATTTCTACGTTGGTTTGACCATCTACAGCGGTGGAGAAAACTTCGGATTTTTTGGTGGGAATTGTGGTGTTGCGGGGGATA
>JBGTMK010000494.1:0-13640 GCA_041743605.1 Nostoc sp. | reverse complement strand
CGTTGTTGCAACTATTTTTTGAACAAACTCGATAATAACATTAACGGGTTCTTGATAAAGAATTTCACGGTCAATTTTTACATAAGGTGGATTAAGTCCTGCTAATCGAGAGACTGACGCATAACCAACTCCAAAATCATCATCATCAATAATTTCACTAAAATTGCTTTGTGCCTTTATATTCCAACTATTTTGATTTTCGACGCGCTGCATTACAAACACTAAGTCTGCGTCTGAAGTTTGTCTAATAACTTCAAGAATAAAATTTTGAACTGTAGCTGCTGTATCTCCAGTGTTATTAGATAAATATTTAACTGAATATTCTCCTAATCGTTCAGCTAATCTGCTAATAAAGGATTCAAAAGGTTGTAATAAGCTTGGGATAGGATTATAGTACCTAGTATTACTTAGCTTTTTAGAATATTCTAATTTAATTTCTCCGATGTGAATCTTGGTCTGAATTGTTTCTAAAACTGGAATGGGTATAGATTTTGCTTTCGCCAATATGATTTCAAAGCCCTTATCTCTGAGGACAATGATTTTAGGAGTCATACTAGGAATCACTTCTTGGATTTTGCTAGTAGCAAACTCATGAAGCTCTAATATTGATACTTGTCCATCTTCATTAATATCGCCTGCTCCTGTTTCGATGCCTTCTACTAAATAACGAGTATAGACAGATAGCTCTGAACCTTCTTGTTCAAAAGAATACTCAGTAGAACTAGAGGATGTCAGAACTACTCGTCCTTCTGAACCTAGTTGTCCTTGTAAATCAACGGAATCGTCATTTTTAGCAGATAGAATTGGATCGAATGCTCCACTAAAACAGCAGTCGAGTATGATTACCTGCCGCTTCGCACGGCTACGTTTCATTACTTCATGAATAAAGTTCGCAGGGACAGCAGTTGAACGTACTAATTCTCCCTTTGAGTTTTTCTTTGTTGCACGAGTTGCAAAGTATAAATTACCAGTGTCATCCTTAATGCCATGCCCCGAAAAATAGAAAAGTATTAAATCTTCCTTAGTTCGCTCTGAGAAAAGTGCTTCAATTTCGTACTGCATTGTCTGGGGTTCAGGATTTTTTAAACTCTTTAGCTCGTTAAAATCTCCCATATCAGGGTCTTGTAAAACCCGACGCAATGCTTCAATATCTTTCACCGCTGCTGGAAGAGGGTTTAACCCAGGTTCGTATTCACTGACTCCAATTAACAATGCTATTTTTGCCATTTAAATATCTTTATATTGGGGAAAAAATCAAAATTAGTTGCTGTTTTATAGTAGTTTTATTTATCTGCTATAAATTCCTGAGCAGCTTTAATAGCAAGTTCTAATTCTTCTCGACTCTGAGCAGATACTTTCAATTTCTTACCATTTGCCTCTACCTCTAGCTGAATAGACTTTCCACCAAGACGATCGCCCAGAAATCTGAATAATTTTTTTGTATTATTGATATTGAACTCTGCTGTTAACATTCCTACTAAAAAACCACCTAAAGCTTTATTGCCTTCTGGAGGATTGGGATCGTGTACACGAGCCACATTTTCTATTTCATCGATCTCTTTGAGTTCAGCGATGAACCATTGAACCTGCTGATCTTGCTCTGTAGGTTCTAAATCTATATCGTTGAAATTGAACGTAAGTTTTACATTAGATTTATTCGCCATTCTTTTTTGCCTTATGCAGTTCATCTATAAGGGGTATCTACGTAATTGCTTTTTTATAGCAGATTACAGGTCATTAATATTACCTGAGAAGGTAGGGCATCAAAAATTCTGCAATTTAATTCTAGCTTGACCAAAGCCGGATTTGTCATTTGTGAGTAAAAATGATTTACATAACCTGGGTGACAGATAATTTTTTTGATACATCACCAACTTATATTCAAAAACAGAAGCAAATTCCGTACAAAGCCCCCAACAATAGATACATAAAGCACAACTTATTTTTTATACGTAAATCATAATGGTGTAGAAATAAAATTAAGCAGGTCAAAATTAGGTTTTAAAAAGACAAGAAGCAGAGGGGTTGGTTGAATTAACACAATTTTCACTCTGCTTCACTTACGATCGCAGTTTCACAACCCCATAACCGTGCGATAATGAGCCTCGATTTGTGCTACAGTTTCAGATTTACGCTTTGTTTCCCATTGACTGCGGTTAAATAATTCTTGCCGCAATTCATCAACATTAATTGTGGTAACTTTGCCATCAGCAACAATTTGCTTACCATTAACCCAAGCACTATCTACAACATTACTAGGACGACCTAAAACTAGCAACCCAATGGGGTCTGTACGGGGTAGCAATGATAAATTGGTGAGGTCATAAAGTACCAAATCTGCTTGTTTACCTACAGTTAAGGAACCAAGTTTATCTGCTATATTCAGACCCTTTGCACCTCCCAAAGATGCCATTTCTACTGCTTGTCTGGGTGTAATCCAGTGCTGATAATCTGAGTCTGTAATATTATGTAAAATAGAACCAATTTTGATGGCTTCTAGCAAATCTTGAGAGTCATTACTCGAAGCACCATCACAACCAAAAGTTACATTAACTCCAGCTTGGCGATATTTTAAAATTGGGGCGATGCCACTACCTAAACGCAGATTACTTAAGGGATTATGAACAACTGTAGATTGAGTTTCGGCGAGAATGGCTATATCAGCATCATTTAACCAGACGCAATGAGCAAGAGAAGTTTTATTGCTCAAAAACCCGATTCTTTTCAAATGTTCCACAGCAGTACAACCATACTTTTCTTGAGCGAGTTTTTCCTGTGCCCTGGTTTCGAGTAAATGGGAGTGACGACAAAGATTGTAGCGATCGCTTAACTCAGTACATCCCTCAAATAAAGCATCAGTACACAATTGAATTCCCGTTGGCGCAACTAAAATATTTACACCCTCATCTGGGCGATGAAACTGTCTTACCGCCTCTTCAATAATTTCCAATGTTGCCGCAGTTGAGCGAAAATAAGGCTCATGAGTTTGGGTTGATTCTCCAGATGGAATACCTGCGGTGAGGGATTCATCTTGAATTAAGGGGGCGATAAAGGCACGAATTCCCACTTCTTTGTAAGCGCGAGTTGCAATGGCGATCGTTTCTAACTCAAGTCCGGGAATTAACACCAGATGATCTACCACACTCGTCCCGCCGGAAAGTAAGGTTTCCACCGCAGTCCCCAAGGCGCTGAGATAAACCTCTTCGGGATCGAGGGGAGCAAAATCATACAGTTCCGCCAACCATAATTCTAAAGGGAACATTGACATGATTCCTCGCTGCCACATCTCTGATGAGTGGGTGTGGGCGTTGAAAAATCCAGGTAGCAACAGCTTATTTTTGCCATCTATGGCAGTGCCGATTACTTGTAGATTAGGGGAAATGGCTGCGATCGCACCATCTACAATCTGTACATCTACCGTTGCATAATCATCACTGACGGCAATCAAAACATTCTGGATGGTGAAATTTAGCATATTTAACCTTGATTAAGTAATTGTATTTTCAACTGAATTTCAAGTTACAAAATAGGAACTGGTGTTGGGTATTGCAATTTTATGAATTTACCATTACGGACATTGGGAGTTGTACCAAATGCGTGGACAGTGAATGATGCGATCGCAGATATCACTCGTCCTCAAAAGACCCCACAACCCGTTATTTTATCAACAGAAACTAAAACCCTGCGCTTAGACTTGGCAAAAGCTGCTATCCTCGTCATTGATATGCAAAACGACTTCTGTCACCCTGATGGCTGGTTAGCGCATATCGGTGTGGACGTAACTCCGGCGCGTCAGCCTATTGAACCTTTGAACAACTTACTTCCAGAACTGCGTGAGGCTGGTGTTCCAGTAATTTGGTTAAATTGGGGGAATCGTCCCGACTTGCTCAATATTAGTGCTAGTTCGCGTCATGTTTATAACCCCACAGGGGGAGGTGTGGGATTAGGTGATCCACTGCCAAGCAATGGTGCTAGAGTACTCATGGCAGGTAGTTGGGCCGCAGCAGTAGTAGACGAACTAGAAGAACTTCCCGAAGATATTCGTGTGGAAAAATACCGCATGAGTGGGTTTTGGGATACCCCATTAGATAGTATTTTGCGAAATCTGGGAAAGACAACATTATTTTTTGCTGGTGTTAATGCTGATCAATGTGTGCTAACCACGTTATGTGATGCCAATTTCTTAGGATATGATTGCATATTAGTTAAAGACTGCACTGCTACAACTTCTCCTGAATATTGTTGGCTAGCGACATTGTATAACATCAAACAATGCTTCGGTTTTGTCGCTGACTCGCAAGCAATTTTAACAGCGCTGCAAAAGGGTGAGGAGTGAATCAATTTTGGATTTTAGATTTTAGATTTTGGATTTTAAATTAATTCCATGTATGAATCCTCTTTCTTAGCTCAAGAATTTTAGATTTGTTCTCATGTTTCAATTCGCTTATTCTCAGACATTTTTAATTATTCAAAATTTAAAATTCTGTAATTCAGGAATTGGAGCTTAGTGTTAGTAATTTTCATACCCATCGATAACTTCAGAGGGGATAAATAAATGTACGCTACTAGTTGTGTAATTCCGGTTATCAAATCTCTCAAAGATTACCAAGTATATCGCATCAGTCCCAACGATTCTAATCGATTAGCAATTATCTTTGATTCGATAAATGCTAATACTTCCTTAACTTGCTGCATAGAAATTTTTGATGTTGGTGGACAAACACCGCCAAATCGCCATCAGTGGGCGGTGGAAATGTTTTTTGTTCTCAAAGGGGAAGCGATCGCCATGTGTGACGGCAAGAGTGCCACAATTAAGGCTGGAGATAGTTTATTAGTGCCTCCTACTGGGACTCATTTGATTAAAAACACTGGTTCTACTCGCTTGTACACGTTGACTGTGATGATTCCCAATGAAGACTTTTCGGAATTGATTCGCAGTGGCATTCCGTCGGAGTTAGATGCAGAAGATATGGCAGTATTGGGGAGATTTAATGCTTTGATGCCCTGTTAAAGTAATTCGTAATTCGTAATATTCTCTCGTTCCCATGGAGAGCATGGGAATGTATTCCCAGAGGCTCTGCCTCTGATCAAGCCAAACCCTCATGTAGAGACGCGATAAATCGCGTCTTCAAAGACCAATTCCTACACCAATAACCCTTAACCCAAGCGTATTGGGCAGAAGGAGCAAATCATCTAGACATTCGTTCTTTATTCCCATGCTATTCATGAGAACGAGAGAATATTACGAATGATCAATAATTTGTTTAACAACACCAATAAAGCGTTTCATGTCAGCGTGGGTAATAGCTCCCATTGTCGAGACTCGGAATATAGATTGAGCTAAATTTCTTTGTCCAGAATAAATTATATAATCCTGTGCTTTCAGTTGGTCGTGAAATTCCTCATACCTGAAACCGTTTGGCAAGTAGTAGGCATTCTAGACAACGGATGAACTGCCAAAAGGAAGTAGGGGTTTAATTCCCATTGAGGCTAACCCGTCTCTAACTAATACCAATTCTGTATGAAGATGCGCCAAACTACGTCAAACTTATAGATGGGTGCATTTAGTAATTTTGTTATGAGTCGTCCATTCCAAATCGAGATTTCATAGTCATAAGAGTCAGGAAGTCTGAAATGACAACAGTTAACACACTGAGTAGCCGTGTGCGGTGAAAATCGCAAGCACGGTTTCGGATGGGAGGGGTGATGCAGTAATACACACCTCGATCCTAACAATCTGTAAGTCCTGGAGCAATCCAGGCAGGACTCGTTGAAACAGGAATCGCGTGACTTCTAGCCATGCGAGGTTCAAAAGTTAGTACATAATCTGAAACAATAACAGTTAATACAAAGAGGGGATTACGTTGAGTCACAATCCAAATGCCATAGCCCCGCACGGTGGACAGTTGGTTAACCGTATCGCCACACCAGAACAAAGAGCAGAGTTTCTCTCAAAAGCTGACTTTTTGCCGCGAGTACAACTTGACGATCGCGCCGTTTCCGATCTAGAAATGATTGCGATCGGTGCTTTTAGTCCACTCACGGGTTTTATGAACCAGGAAGACTACGATCGCACTGTTACAGAAATGCGATTAGCTAACGGTCTTGTGTGGTCAATCCCGATTACACTATCGGTAAACGAAGAAGTAGCTTCCCCGTTACAAGAAGGCGGCTTAATCCGTCTGGATAACTCCAGAAGCGAATTTATCGGAGTTTTGCAACTCACCCAAAAGTATAACTACGACAAAACCCGCGAAGCAATAAAAGTCTACCGCACTGATGATGTCAAACATCCCGGCGTGCAGGTAATCTATAACCAAGGTACTGTACATCTGGCGGGTGATATTTGGTTGTTGCAACGCGAACCTCATCCCCAGTTTCCCACTTACCAAATCGATCCAGCAGCCTCACGGCAACTATTTAAAGACAAGGGTTGGAAAACCATCGTCGGCTTTCAAACTCGTAACCCCATCCACCGCGCCCATGAATACATTCAAAAGTGCGCTTTAGAAATTGTTGATGGTCTATTTTTGCACCCATTAGTTGGAGCAACAAAAGAAGATGATATTGCCGCTGACGTGCGGATGCGCTGCTATGAAATTTTGCTGGAACATTACTACCCTTTAGACAGAGTAACTTTGGCAATCAATCCCGCCGCAATGCGCTATGCTGGGCCTCGTGAGGCCATATTCCATGCTTTAGTCCGCAAAAACTACGGCTGCACTCACTTTATCGTCGGACGGGATCATGCTGGTGTCGGTGACTATTACGGTACTTATGATGCTCAATATATATTTGACGAATTTGCACCAAGTGAATTGGGCATTGTGCCGATGAAATTTGAACACGCTTTCTACTGCACGCGCACTAAGCAGATGGCAACATCTAAAACTAGTCCCAGCAAGCCAGAAGAACGCATTCATCTATCGGGGACAAAAGTCCGAGAAATGCTGCGGCGCGGTGAATTACCTCCACCAGAATTTTCCCGTCCAGAAGTGGCGGCAGAGTTAGCACGGGCAATGCGGATACAAGTACCAGCTTAGGGCATTGGGCAAAATAGTGCTGAGTGCTGTTAGCGATAGCGGGGCGTTTAGCCTGTGCTGAGTTAGGAGTTAGGAGTTAGGAGTTAGGAGTTAGGAGTTAAGAATTTTCCCCCTGCCCCTTGCCCCCTGCCCCTCTACGTTTTTGTAACTTTACAATACAGAGTTCAGCCCTGTAAGCTTCTAACTGATAGCTGAGGGCTGATAGCTAATTATGAAACGGCGCACGTTTTTAGAGAGAATTGGCTCAATACTCGCGGTATTGGGGGTAACTGAAGCTGAGTGGTTGACTTTGGGAAATCGCTATTATCAAGCTTTGGCACAACCCAGTCCGCGCAAATTGGCATTGTTAATAGGTATTAACCAATACCCAGAAAATCCAGCCCTCAGTGGTTGCTTGACTGATGTGGAACTACAAAGAGAACTTTTGATTCATCGCTTTGGTTTCCAAGGGTCAGATATTCTCACCTTAACTGAGGAACAAGCTAGCAGGGAATTCATTGAGGCAGCTTTTTTAGATCACCTGAGCAAGCAAACTAAACCCGGTGATGTGGTCGTCTTCCACTTTAGCGGTTATGGCAGCCGTGTCAAATTGGAAACATCGCTAGATACAGTGCAAAATGCTCTGGTGCCAACTAATGGAATTACAGAATCACAAGATGAGAAAATAGTCAACTATATATTAGAAGAAACTGTACTGCTATTATTGCGATCGCTCCCCACAGACCAAGTAACAGCAGTATTAGATACTAGCTATTATGCTCCTAGCACAGTCTTAGGATTAAAAATTCGCACTCTTCAGGAGTCGGTAGCAAAGCTGGCAGAAGAAGAAATCGATTTTCTCAAACAACTGAAAACTCAGAAATTACCAAGTACACCGATTGTTTTAGCTGCTACCTCAGAACCAAAGCAGCCAGCGAGAGAAGGACTATTTTCTGGTTTTAGTGCCGGGTTATTTACTTACGCCTTGACGCAGTATTTGTGGGAATTCACCCCAGCCACCACAATTCAAGTCGCCCTATCGGGTGTAGAAAATTCTCTATCGAAATTGGGTAGTAAACAGCAACCAGGGAATCTGGAAAACCTCTCTCCAAACCTCTCTCCTAAGAGGAGAGAGGCTTTGAATTCTCCCCCTTCCCTTGTAGGGAAGGGGGCTGGGGGGTTAGGTTTGCCAGACGGTATTATTGGTGCAGAAGGCGCGGTGACAGCCATTGAAGAAGACGGTAAAACAGTCCATCTGTGGTTGGGAGGATTACCCCCACAAGTTTTGCTATACTACGGAGTGAATTCTCGATTGACTTTAGCAACAACAGAGCAATTGGTATTGCGATCGCGGACTGGGTTAACAGCAAAAGCGCAAATTTCCAAGATTGAAGGCGCAAATTCCCTACAAGTCGGGCAACTCGTCCAAGAAGCAGTCAGGGTTTTACCCCGAAATATTAATTTAACAATAGCTTTGGATACTGGATTGGAAAGAATTGAGCGGGTAGACGCCACAAGCGCCTTTGCCGCATCTTCCCATGTATCTACTGTAGTAGCAGGAGAAAAACCGGCTGATTATATATTTGGTAAGCTACAGGAAATTCCTAGTCATTATGGTCTATTTACTCTTGGTGGCGAGCTAATTCCCAATACCACGGGGGAAGTAGGAGAAGCAGTAAAATTAACAGCGCAAAAGTTAGCGCCAAAATTATCAACCTTGCTAGCAGCCAAGTTATGGCGACTCACAGAAAATCAAGGTTCTTCCCGCTTGCCTCTCAAGGTAACTTTAGAAATAATTAGTAAAATATCGCCTCGCGTCGTTATGCAGCGCGAAACAGTACGAGCTTTCAAAACTGAAACTCCGATTAAAAAATCACTCCCCACTCCAATTGTCCCTATCGGTAGCCGAATGCAATATCGAGTGGAAAACCAGAGCGATCGCCCAGTATATTTAATCTTGCTGGGATTAAAGAATAATCATACAGCAGTTGCCTTCTACTCTTGGGAAACTCCTCAAGAACCAAACACTGAAGATACCAAGCCTCTCCTCAAAGAAGTTGTCATCGCTCCAGGTGAAACCCTCACCCTACCCCAAACTAATGGTGCGCCAGCTTTCTTTTGCGAACAACAGCTGATTTTTAGTACAGCCCCTTTTAGCAGAACTATCGCCGCTTTGAACACTGCTAAGTATTCCACAGCCGAACAACAACCGATTAACCCATTGTTGAATTCCTTAGATGTTGCACAAGCGTTGCTACAAGACCTACATAACGCCAGCATCCTCAAAACGGAGATGAATGGTACAGCAGCCGACTCATATATCTTGGATGTGAATAATTGGGCAAGTCTTAGCTTTAGTTTTCAAGTAGTGTAAGTGGGCGTGAATAATTAAAGGTTTGTAGTAAGCGACTGTATCCCTATTTGTAAGTTTCACTTCTAGAATAAAAATACCTAATCCCAATCGAATTTAGTAATAGTAGTGAGTGAATTCTAATGAGTCCAGAACAAGAGTTATTAACAAAGTGGCGTTCTCTTCCCCCAAACAAACAAGAGGAAGTTTTAGATTTTGTCGAATTTCTTCGTTTGAAAAATTCTGCAAATAAAACCCCCTTGGGAGAACGTTTGTGGCAAATTCGTACTAGGATTGTTGCTTCCGGTAAGAATTTATTAAATGAAGATGAAATCGAAAAAGAACTAGCCAATCGCAGAGGTGGAATACAGGGTAGAGAAGAATGAATGAAAATAACTTATATTGATTCTGGAGTGTTAATCAGCGCAACAGATGGTATCGGTAGAATTGCCGAGAAAGCTCTTGAAATATTAGGAGATTCCCAACGGGAATTTGCATAAGCGTGAATTTGTCAAATTAGAGGTAAGTCCTAAATCAGTTTTTAACAAGCAAACAGAAGAAGCTCAATTCTATGAAGAATTTTTTAGTGATGTTACCTATTGGGCGAGTGATTTAGCTCATATTGTTCAAGATGCTTACCAAATTGCTTCTCAGTATGGTTTAGCAGCTATGGACGCGCTTCATGTAGCTGCGGCGTTGTCAGTTGGCGCAGAGGAATTAGTCACAACTGAGAAAAGAACAAAGCCCATGCATCGAGTGACTAGTGTTAATGTAGTTTCTATTTTTGATTCATAACTAAAAACCGCTATAGTAACTTTTTATTAAGATAAAAAGACAATGGGTTGCAAACATAGGGGATATGCAAAACACAGATATAGTTGTCATTGGTAGCGGTATTGGCGGTTTAAGTTGTGCTGCTCTTTTGGCACGTTATGGCTTTGATGTAATAGTCTGCGAAAGCCACTCCATCCCTGGCGGTGCCGCCCACAGCTTTGAGCGCAACGGTTTCAAATTTGACTCAGGGCCATCTCTCTACTCTGGACTGTCTTACAGCCCATCTACCAATCCCCTAAAACAAGTATTGGATGCAATTGGTTCTGAACTACCATGCGTAACCTACGATACTTGGGGCTGTTGTTTACCAGAAGGTGATTTTGACACGTCGGTTGGTGCCGAGCAATTTTCTGAAGTGCTGATGAAATTGCGTGGTAATGATGCTGTTACCGAATGGCAAGAACTCCAGCGCGTTATGGAACCATTCGCTAGTGCAGCAATTTCTATACCACCAGCCGCATTACGTTTTGATTTGGGTGCAGCTAGAACTGTAGCCCCGTTTGCCCCATCTCTGGCAAAACATCTGACAGATGTTATCAAGTTGACAGGCCCCTTCAGCCGGATTATGAATGGCGTTGTTAAAGACCCATTTACCCGAAATTGGCTGAATTTACTGTGTTTTCTACTTTCTGGACTACCCGCAGATGGTACTAGTGGTGCAGAAGTAGCATTTATGTTTGCTGATTGGTATCGACCAGATGCAGTACTTGAATATCCCGTTGGTGGTAGTGGTGCTTTAGTTGACAGCCTTGTACAAGGATTGGAGCGTCATGGTGGGAAGCTAATGCTGGGCGCTCATGTGGAGGAAGTGCTAGTAGAAGCGAATCGTGCGGTAGGTGTGCGTCTGCGCGATCGCCAAGAAATTCGGGCGCGTCGAGCAGTAATTTCTAATGCATCGGTTTGGGACACACTGAAGCTACTACCAGAAAAGGCAATACCTAAAAACTACCGCGCTAAACGACAGGCAACACCTGAGTGTGATAGCTTCATGCATCTGCATTTAGGTATTGATGCTCAAGGATTACAGTCAGATTTGCGGTGTCATTACATCGTGGTTAATGACTGGGAATTGGGCATAACAGCACCTCAGAATGTCGTGGTGATATCAATTCCTTCAATTCTCGATCCATCTCTAGCACCACCAGGTAAGCACGTGATTCATGTGTATACTCCTGGTAATGAGCCATACTCTATCTGGCAGGGAATGGATAGAAAAAACCAAGAATATGCCGAGCAAAAGCGATCGCGTGCAGAAGTAATGTGGCAAGCGCTACAGCGGATCATTCCAGATATTCGCTCTCGTTGCGAAGTCACACTTGTTGGTACACCTCTCACCCACGAGCGTTATCTCCGTCGTCACCAAGGTTCTTATGGGCCAGCAATTCAGGCTGGATCTGGTATGTTTCCTGGCCCTGGCACACCCTTACCAGGACTGATGTGCTGTGGAGACTCGACATTTCCCGGCATTGGTTTACCAGCAGTCGCCGCCAGTGGGATGATTGCTGCAAATACACTTGCACCTGTTAATAAGCATTTAACTATGCTTCAAGATATCAAGTGTATATAAATCTACATTCCTTATTCTTCTCAATACTGCTCGGTTAAAGAAAAAAATTATGCTGAAACCCTTGAAATATCGTTGTCTATAATGGAATGACATTAAGAAAAGCCCAAAGGGTTGTGTAGTCTCGTTCCCAGCCTCCAGGCTGGGAATGTATTTAAAATAGTCTCTGCCTCTTGTCAAGCTACTGGAGACGGCAGCCCTTCCAGAATGGCTTCTCAGCCTAGAGTCTCGGAAGCAGTCAGAGCAAGGACTGTATCTTTTCTTAGTGCCATTCGTCTATAATGCCCAAAAGAAGCTTAACCGAGGAGTATTGTTATTCTTCTGGTTCTAAATCGGCTTCTTCGTCTTCATCTTCTTCACTGGCTTTAGCTACGGAGTTAGCAGAAACAACAGCGCCTTTATCTAGCTTTTCACGCACCAGTTTCTTGATTTCTTCAGCAAATTCAGGCTTTTCTTCTAGATACTTAATGGCGTTGTCTCGTCCTTGGGAGATATTATCGCCGTTGTAACTATACCAAGCCCCCTTGCGGACAATAATGGAAGTTTCTTCTGCCAAGTCTACAATACAACCCAAGGTAGAAATCCCTTTACCAAAAATAATATCGAATTCCGCTATTCTGAAGGGCGGCGCTACTTTATTTTTGGCGACTTTGACTTTAACGCGATTACCAAATTCATCTGTACCTTTTTTCAAGGTTTGAATTCGACGAATATCCAAGCGCACCGAAGCGTAAAATTTCAATGCATTACCTCCAGTAGTAGTTTCTGGGCTACCGTAGGTAACACCGATTTTTTGCCGCAACTGGTTAATGAAAATTACTGTACAACCAGATTTACCAATGTTGCCCGTAATTTTACGCAGGGCTTGGCTCATCAACCGCGCTTGCAAACCAACGTGAATATCACCCATATCGCCTTCAATTTCAGCACGGGGAACCAGTGCTGCTACTGAGTCAATGACTACAATATCAACCGCAGCAGAGCGCACAAGCTGATCAACAATTTCCAAAGCTGATTCGCCAGTGTCAGGTTGGGAAATCAGCAAATTGTCAATATCTACACCCAATGCCGCAGCATAAGTAGGATCAAGGGCGTGTTCTGCATCAACAAAGGCAGCAATACCGCCATTTCTTTGCACTTCGGCGAGCGCATGTAACGCTACTGTGGTTTTACCGGAACTTTCCGGCCCATAAATTTCAATTACCCGCCCCTTGGGTAAACCACCACCCAATGCTAAATCTAGGGTAAGCGCTCCACTAGAAATTGTTTCCACCCGCATCCGGGTAGCATCGCCTAGGCGCATGATTGCTCCTTTACCAAAGCTACGCTCAATCTGGTTTAGCACCATAGTCAGCGCTTTTTGCTTGCCGGAAGTATCGGTGTTGATAGCCATTCTTACGTCTAATGCCTCTAAATATATGGTTTTAAGGAGTGTTGCTCTGGGAGTTTGAGTAGAACAGATATACTATTTTAACCAGAAAATTCTGGAATAGGACTTCTCAAATCAAAAAAGGGGTATGACAAGATCGTAACTCGATCGCTACCAGATTAGGGTAGTCTTGCAATAATGATACCAACTTGCATTCAGACGTTGAGCCGTTCAATTTTGCTCACTCACAATATAAACCGGAGTAGTCCCAGACATCAATAAGTCAAGTCCGCTATCAATAAGTTTAGTAAATTTATTGAATCTGATCTGTTGGCACGGAGATAATATATTGCTATATTTGTAACATAAATTACACTAATATTTTAATTAGAAGTGAACAAGTCACAGGCTATTAAGTTACTTGAAAATGAGGCATGGACAAAAGCAGATGCTATGCGTGCTTTGGAAGTAATTGACTTTAGTGCCAATCCTGATGAAATT
>JBGTMK010000493.1:0-5593 GCA_041743605.1 Nostoc sp. | reverse complement strand
CAGTATTAGCTTGAAGAAGTTGGTCTTCTGCTTCTTCGATTAATTTCATCTGTCTCAGCGTGAGCTTGTCAGATTTTTTGATGATTTTCTTAGTATGTATCTCATTAGAAGTATTCATTGGCTGTTCCCTTGAAGGCATTGGCTTAAAATTTGTCTGGGTAAAGTTGAGAGAAGATGAGTATTAATAATTGCACGGAATTAACAAGTTACACCAAATCGATGGAAAATACGAGTCCCTTGCAGAAGAATTTATTAATTGTGTACAAATCTGTTTTCGGGTAGATGTCCCAGCATAATCTGTTGCACAGATGCAAGTATTAAGCGTAGGCGTAGCTCGCCGCAGGCATCGCTTCTTGACTCATGACTGTATGTCAATACTGTTTTGCAGTTTTGACTCCTAATAAGCAGATAATAGATGGTTGAGAGTTCTCGCTGTGGAGGAACAGCATTGAGAAACTTATCAAGTGATAAAGGAAAAATCCTGGTAGTAGATGACGAAGCCAGCATCCGCCGGATTTTACAGACGCGGTTAGAAATGATTGGCTACAGCGTAGTGACAGCTAGTGATGGTGAAGAAGCTTTGTCAGCCTTTCGTAAAGAAACTCCCGACTTAATCGTTCTGGATGTGATGATGCCAAAGCTGGATGGTTACGGTGTCTGTCAAGAATTACGGAAACAATCAGATGTGCCAATTATCATGCTTACAGCCTTGGGAGATGTAGCAGATCGAATCACTGGGCTAGAACTAGGTGCTGATGACTACATGACAAAACCTTTCTCACCCAAAGAACTGGAAGCTCGAATTGCCTGCGTACTAAAACGGCGCTCCCACAAAACCAGTATTAATAGTATTCCTAACTCTCTTATAATCCATGTGGGCAATCTCAAAATCGATATCAATAAACGGCTTGTCCATAAAGATGAGCAACGCATTCGGTTAACAGGTATAGAATTTAGCTTACTAGAGTTGTTAGTGAATCATTCTGGAAGAGTTTTTTCAAGGGTTGAAATATTACAGCAATTGTGGGGCTTTGTACCAGAGATGAATACAGACACCCGTGTGGTAGATGTGCATATTTCACGATTGCGGACAAAGGTAGAATCCGACCCCAACGACCCAGAATACATTATTACAGCAAGAGGTAGTGGTTATTTTTTCCCACGAATAATTGATTCAGAGCAGGAATAATAAAAAAATATGAGTAAGCTCATCCTAATTACAGGCATAAGTAAAGGTCTAGGTTATGCGATGACCGAGGGTTTTATTCAACAGGGACATACTGTTATTGGTTGCACCCGTTCATCAGATGCTATTGATAAAATACGCCAAAAGTTTAGTGCTACCAACGATTTCACATCTATAGATGTGGCAAATGAACAACTTGTAAAAAAATGGGCACTCTTTCGTACTTCAAAAGTATTCACCGCCAGATATAGTAATTAATAATGCGGCAATTACCAATTACCCAGCACCTTTGTGGGAAATACCATCTGAAGAATTTTCGGATCTTATAGATATCAATATCAAAGGAGTAGCGAATATAATTCGCCATTTCGTACCAGCAATGGTGAAAAAGAAACGGGGTATTATTGTTAACTTTAGTTCAGGTTGGGGACGTTCGACTTCAGTCCAAGTTGCACCATACTGCGCTTCCAAGTGGGCAATCGAAGGATTAACTCGTTCTTTGGCACAAGAATTGCCAACTGGTATGGCAGCTATACCCCTCAATCCAGGTATTATTCATACTGATATGCTTTCTATTAGCTTTGGAGAAGAAGCTGCTAATTATACACCCGTGTCCGATTGGGTATTGAAAGCTGTGCCATTTATTCTCAATTTAAAACCCAAAGATAACGGGATTCCCTTGACCATTTCATGAGATTGATCATGCGTGAATTGTTTTGACCAGTTACGAAAAAACGGGCTGATCTAAACTGTATTAGTTTATCGCCCAGAGGCACAGGAAATTAGTACAATTTTTGAATACTGGAGTTTTCATTTTTGAAAAAGCATTTGAGCCAAAGTCTACCTATAGCACCAAGTCGAAAACTGAAGATTACGATCCTAACAGTAGGTTCAAGGGGAGACTTGCAACCATACTGCGCTTTGGCTATTGGCTTGAAACGTGCGGGGCATGAAGTAACGATTGCAACGCATAAGAACTTTGAACCATTTGTGAGGAAGTTCGATTTAAAGTTTGCACCGATCGCTGGCAATATGCAAGAGTTTTTGCAATCCAAGCAAGGGCAGCGATTGATTGCGGGAGAAAAGTTGAAAAAAGAAGAAGGAGATAAACTTTTACTTCAACAGTTGGAATCAGCTTGGAGTGCGTGTGTTGGAAGTGAGGTAATTATCTACACACCGTTAGCTACCTTTGGATATCACATTGCAGAGAAATTAGGCGTACCTTGCTTTTTTGCATCAGTTCTGCCGTTGACTCCTACAGGGATGTTTGGGTTTTTGAAATTTGCTCAAATAACTAAAAACCCGCTAAAGAAATTAATCAACTATGGCAGCTACTTGCTAGTAGAGTTTTTGCACTGGCAAAGATATCGTCAACTGCTCAATCACTTCAGAACAGAAACATTGAAATTGCCGCCTTTACCATATTTGGGCAGGCGATTTAGACGAAGGACTCCGGCGAATGTATCACGAATCCCTGTCTTGTATGGATTTAGTTCGCACGTCATCCCAAGACCCCGTGACTGGCCTGCATGGGTGTATGTAACTGGGTTTTGGTTTATTGACCAAGCCTCCGACTACGAGCCACCCCTGGAACTAGAGGATTTTCTTGGACGAAAGCAATTACCTTTGTGTTTTGGATTTGGGAGCATGACAATGCCCAATCCAGAATATCTCACACATTACATTGTAGAAGCCTTAAAGAAAACACATCAAGGCGGGATTATATTGTCAGGCTGGGGCGACGTTGGAAGAACGGTGAATATAAAAGATTCGCTACGAGTGTTTGTGATCAAGGAAGTTCCGCATGATTGGTTATTTCCTCAAGTGCCAGCAGTAGTACATCACGGAGGTGCAAGTACAACGGCGGCAGTGTTACGTGCGGGGACACCATCAATTACCGTACCCTTTTTTGCAGATCAGCCAGTTTGGGGTGAAAAGCTAACTCGGTTGGGAGTCAGCCCTGCGCCGATACCGTACAAGAAAGTGTCAGATAAAACTTTAGCAGCAGCGATTGAAATCGTACTGGGCGATGAGGTGATGCGGTGTAAAGCCCAGGAGTTAGGCCAGAAGATTAGAGATGAAGATGGTGTGGCGAATGCGGTTGTTGCATTCCATCGGCATTTGGGGTTGATTGGGTGAGAAATTGCAGACAATTGAAGAAGAAGTCAGAAGACAGAATTCAGAATTCAGAATCACAATCGGTTGGAGATTCAAACCCCAAGCAATTGTAGACACTGTGTAAACGGTGGGGATTTGAACCCCAAGACTTAGGAGCTTTTTCATTCATGAGACATTCTGACTCCTGACTCCTGACTCCTGAGTTCTTTAATTAAAATACATCATCACACCCACAACAGCAGTAAATGTCCCAAGTTAAAGTTGATACTGTACTCTGTGTCAACGGAAGTGTCCTAATGGTTTTTTACACGCCAGGGCATTGCTGGCAGTTTCGGATTATCAGCCGCACGGGTGGGATATTCGGGGAACAAAAGATTTATTACACGGCGGAGGCAGCGTTGCGGATGGGGTTGGAGTGGTTGCGGGATGAACGGTGATGAGTGCGTATACAATCCAAGGTCAGCATTAATGGCAAGAGACAATCGTTTTTAGTCAAGGTGAATTGCTTGAAATTGTACAGCGATTTTTTAATTTGTCGCTCCACTAACTATGTGGAGGCGAATTAATGGAAAAGAAAAGTTGGCGATCGCTACAATCAATATTTCCAGTACTTATACAGAGGAGTGACACCTACTATTGTATAAAAATTATCTAGAAATATTTGTGACCACTCGTGCGAGCAAAGGAATGCACTGATCTCGCCGTCACCCACAAAGGGGCTTTCAGCAATGCCCTTTTGTTCCTCTGCCCTTATGCTTTTATATCTCTGTAAATATAAGCCTAGAGATTTGACACCAATTTAGAGCATTTAAGCAGAAGTAGATAGCAGATGCACAATCTCAGCCACGATTGTTTCTGGACTCTCAAACTTGACTAAGAACCGATCAAAGCCTGCATCCAAAGCCATACGGCTAGAAACTTCCCTTGTATAAGAAGTGATGGCGATCGCTGGTAACTGCCGTAGTAATGAGCTTGAATGCACGCGAATTTGCTTAATCAACCAGTCTCCATCATGAGCGGGCAACTTTATATTCGATAGTAAAATATCAGGATGACAGAATTCAAGCATGGACAGGGCTGCTTCTGCATCGATAAAAGCCATTACTTCTGCGCCTGCTGTTTTCAGAATGAAGATGAGCAACTCTGCAATATCTGGCTCATCCTCTACCAACAATATCCTGATTCCAACAAGGTTTGGAAGCGAATTTAACTCGTTTTCTCGATTCCTAATTTGATATGTCGTCATGCTATGTTTCTATTTACTAATACAGATCATCTCTTCTATTCTCACGTTAATATCAGAATAACGCTTCAGTCTAATTAGACAAATTTGGTTAGGAAAACATTATCATTTTATATTTTTATTGTAGCAGCTATGTTTTAATAAAAATTTTTCCAAAATCGAACACAGATCATTGATTTGCTATCAGCATTGCCGGATGAAATTTATTTTGTCAAAGATTGAATATTTATATTACAAAATAAACAAGTTATACGCTAATCAAACGCTTACACAAACATAATTTTTCATGGCAGAATGCCATATAAAATTTGAAGTTAATTGAAGAAGGCAGAGGGCAGAAGGAAGCACAATTCCCTTCTGCCTCCTGCCTCCTACCCTCTGCCTTTCCTGATAAAATGCGAAGCGCTAATGCATCAGAGGTCAAGGTCTGCCACCTAGTAAAGTACAAAAAATTAGGAGAGAATCACTTGAATTGTTTAAATAAAAGATTCTATTCATGTACTATAAACTTAGTATTGTTTGATTTTCTGGATTAGTTGATTAACTACGATACAAAACTTAATTCTTGATGATTTTTGCAATCCAAAGCTCTTTCAGGAATTAACCAAAAGAATTATTGCCATTCTCTATCCTCAAGTTCCTTTATCGGCAACAATAAGGTGGCTTCAATTTCTTGCCTAATAGCAGATGTTACTTCACAATTGCTATGCAGGCAATCGAGTAGTAACTGATTAGCATCATAGTAGCGTTGCAGCACTTGCTCTTGCTCAGAGCTAAACTGCCATTCGTGGTTAATATTGCGATAATTAATCACCGTCATCTTTACCTGTTGGGCCCAAGCTGAATAGTTCGTTTGCGACCATAGCTCAAACCGTTGTTGACTTTGACCAGAATTTGGCAATTCGTCAGAGAGTTGTTGCAAGGATTTATGGAGTCCAACATCCAGAACAATACCCAGAATGTTGCTCATAGCTTCTCCGCAGGCGTGGATGTGGGCAAAGTCCTGGCTCCCATCAATTGCACACTCTATCAGCAGGTCATCTAAT
>JBGTMK010000492.1:0-4606 GCA_041743605.1 Nostoc sp. | reverse complement strand
ACTCCCCACTCCCCACTCCCCATTCCCCACTCCCCAGATGGCTTATGTCTAATGAAATTACGGTTCAGGTAAATGGAGAAACCCATCGCTGTTCGTTTGAAACTTCTTTACCCAACTTACTCCAACAGTTGGGTTTTAACCCCCGGTTGGTGGTTGTGGAGTATAACGGCGAAATTTTACACCGCCAGTTTTGGCTGGAAACAAAATTGCAGCTAGGCGATCGCTTAGAAGTGGTTACTATTGTTGGTGGTGGTTAATTGATTTGAGCCAGCAAACCCAAATCCTTGAGGCTACGTCGTGTAATCTCGATGCGGAGGGGTGCATCTTCTGGTTTTTGCATATCAAGGGTTGTGGCGAAAAAGTAGATGTTTTTATTTTGCTCTAAATAACCCACGAACCAACCAATATTTGGTTTGGTACTCGTTAACCATCCCGTTTTTCCTCGCAGTGTGTAGTCTGGAGTCTGTTCACGTACCATAATCTCTTTGACAAGATTTATTGTCCGTTGCGAGAAAGGCAAATCGCCTTGATACAACCGTTGCAAAAAGTTAATTTGCTCTTTGGGTGTAATTTGCAAAGGCTGCTGTAGCCAAAAACGATCGATGTCTGCGACAGTGCCAATTTGACGGTTCCCGTAGCCTACTTTGTTAATAAATTGCTGCATCCGTTCATATCCAATTCTACGTGCCAGCACTTGATAAAACCAAACAGTTGAATCCTTAAAGGCTTGACGCAAATTTGTATCCTGATTCCAGGCATCAATTTCTCGGTGAATTCCATCCCAAGTGAGAACCGCCACATCATTAGAAACTACACCTGTTTCTAGCGCCACCAATGCGTTAAAAATTTTGAATGTCGAAGCTGGAGCGATGGCAGTTGCATTACGCTGAGGATTGTGTTCATAGATGCGGTTGTTTTTTGAGTCGTAAATCAAGATAGAGCCTTCACGCCCAAATTCTTGAAAGTGTCGCCCGAAATTTGGTGCTTTAACAGCAGGACGTTGAGATAAGGTGGAAGCAGGTTGAGCCAAAACATACATTTCCCCAAAGGTAATCACACTCAATCCAACAAGACATTCAATGGTTATAAACACAAGAGATTGCTTTCGCCGCTTTGCGTAGTGCCGAAGGAATTGTTCTATACCAAACAAGATATTTTTCATTGCACATTTAGTAGAATCACAAGCGAGATTCTACACTGCAATCTTGCTCCTTTGCGGCGCTATTAGCTTTTGGTCATCGCTCAATCTGCATTCATCTCACAAAATTGCGTTTCTTCCCTCTGATTTATACAGCGATCGATGAAGGGTTCTACGCTTGGCTAATTCTTTACCTTTGCGGCCTAGTTGCTCACGTAATTGGGGATCTTTGCATAACCGATTGAAAGCTTGAAACACTTCATAACCAGAATTGGGATTAACTAGTATGCCATTTTCTTCATGCTGAACTGTATCTAGAACACCGCCTAAACGAGGGGCAATTACAGGTTTACCGAAATAACTTGCTTCTAAATAAGCCATACCAAAACCTTCCATATTGTTAGGTTTAGTATCTAATAAAGTCAGCATGGCAAATATGTCACAAGCTGCATAGTAGCCAGCTAATTCCCGCTCTGGGATATATCCGGCAAAGTGGACGCGCTTATCTACCCGCAAACGATACGCCAGAGATTTCAGTTCAGATTCACTTGATCCTTGACCGCAGACTATATAGTGGACATCAACCCCAAAAGTTAGCAATAGTGGGATGTTATCAATTACTCGGTCGAAACCTTTATGTTTTATTAACCTACCGATGGAGAGAATAACTATTGCTGATTCGGGAATTTTGTACGCCTGACGCACGCGAACACGTAAATCATCAAGGCTACTGGGACTCGCTACATTATTACCAAATTTTTCTGGTCTGATTACTGGGTTGATAACGTGGGTAGGAGTATTTAATCGTAAAGCAGTTCTGAGATAGTCTCGTGTATAAGAACTGTTACAAACAATACCTTCGGCGCGTTTGAGTGTTAATTTAAATAGCGATCGCAGTACGGGATTATGTAAAGTACGAAGAAAATCGTTGCCGTGCAGATAGATAAAAAAGCGAATAGGTAACAAATAACTCAATAGCAACAGTGAAGGAAAGTCATAGCCATGACCCCACTCTATATAACGGTAGTGATAGCGAAAATAAAGTTTAATTGCTAGGACAAATGAGCATACGATATTGAGGAAAGGCTTCAAGATACTTCCTACACATCCACTACGCCAGGATCTCGGATAAGACCAGCGATATACAGGAAATTGTTGGCTTTCATCAAATACTTTATCTCCTGAGCAACTAGCCGCCAACACAATAACTCGTTCTGGATCTTGAAGACAGCGATTATAGATATATTCCCCAATTACAGCTTCTTTCGGCAGAAATATCCGGCTTATGACTAAGATATCTGGGTATGCAGCTTTATCTCTGATTTCGGCTGTTAGTTGAGAAATATGTTCCATAATAAAGTTGATGACTATATTTCAAATAATTTTTAATTTATTTACAATTAGGATTACTTTCAAACCACAACTATTATTTTATTTCTTTTAAAACGAATGTGTAGACAAATTGGAAGCTTATTTTAGAAGATTAGCCAGAAAGATTGTTTTTTTATTGTGTTGATCTTATTTTTGCTGCCAATTTCTCACTAATTGAGAATTTCTGTACATGATGAACAATAAATAAAATCTAAAACTTGTAGCCCAATGACTCAGTGAACAACTGTTGCAAAAATTACGAAGGAAAGTTAGCTACTTTTAATACAATATCTTAAATCATCTCTACTGTTGTGCCAAAATGCCAAAAAGTTAGATAAGTAGTTGATAGCTATTTGGTGTCTGTCTAGCCTTACGAATATGCATTATAGAGACTTTATAGCCTAGATTATATACGTGAATTAAAAGCGGATAAATGTAGTGAATGCTGCTCATAAATATTCGCACTGGCTCAAGCCCAGCTAACGCTAACAGCACTGTTTTGGTGAAGTATTAAAAAAATAGTCAAAATCATCACTAAAAATTAAAATCGTCTGTATAATCCAGAACTGTAGTCATGAAAATGCTATTTCAAGATGTAGCAATAAGTGCCCGTAGGCGTAGCCCGTCGTAGACATGGCAACTTTCTGTAATTGTGAACATATCTTAAGGTACGGTTCCCCAGTCGAGAAATCCCCCCTGCGATCGCTACCTACCGAAGATAAGACGCGGTAAATTAAATATGTAGCCTCTAAAAATAAATGCTACGTAAATGCTACAAACTCGCTTGCTTGTTACGGGCTGGCGTTAGCGACATACCGCAACACTCCTACCAGTATGGGGAGAAATCATAAATAATTCCGTTTTCCAAGCGATTGTATTATGCATAAAAAACTACGACAAACCATCAAACCGCTGTTAAAAACCTTCTTAGCCCTAAGCTTAGTATTAGCTTTGGCTCTTGGTCACGCCGATGGTGCATTAGCAGCCCGCAGTGGGGGTCGCATCGGTGGTGGCTCATTTAGAGCGCCTTCTAGTCGCACCTATACACCGCGCACATCTGTACCTCCTGGTGGGGGCGGATACTATCCTGGTGGTGGTTTTGGTGGTGGCTTTGGCTTTCCCTTCCTACTTCCTTTGTGGGGTATTGGGGGAGGATTTGGTGGTATATTTACCATCTTAATTTTCTTAGCGATCGCTAATTTCTTATTGCAAACTTTCCGCCGCGTCTCTAGCGGTGAAGTTGGAGAAGCAGATTACAGTAGCAATTCTCCGGTTTCTGTAACTCGTTTGCAAGTAGGTTTGTTAGCTCAAGCCCGTGAATTGCAAAATGAACTCAACAACATTGCTGAAACTGCTGATACTAACACCCCAGAGGGGAGAGCAGAAGTTCTCCAAGAAGCCAGCCTAGCTTTACTCCGCCATCCCGAATACTTTGTATATGCAGGTGGTGGCACTCAACAAGCCAGTTTAAATTCCGCTGAAGGTCAGTTTAATCGGCTGTCACTGGCAGAACGCAGCAAATTTAGCGAAGAAACTCTTTCTAACGTCAACAACCAGCTAAGAGAAGCCCTTGCCAAAGATGCTTTACCCGCAGCTGGTGAACTCGACAACCCCACCCGCCTATTTACCGAAGGACCTGGTGAATACATTATCGTCACCTTATTGGCGGCAACATTAGGTAAGTTTGAAATCCCCACAGCAATTAACAGTGCTGATGATTTGCGTCAAGCTTTGCGGCAAATTGGTAGTATTCCAAGTGAGAAACTTCTGGCAATTGAAGTTCTTTGGACTCCGCAAGCTGAAAATGATACCCTGACATCTGATGATGTGTTAGCAAATTATCCTGATTTGAGACTTGTTTAATCTCTAAAAAATTTCGCGCTTTAGTGCTAAGAAATAACTTGGCATCTTGGCGAAACAAATAAGTTTCCCCTTGAGGGCAATAACTAGAAAACCGTTTGTCAATGACAAGCGGTTTTTTGTATGACATTATACCATTTAAAAAATCTATCCAGCAGATTAATCCGCTATAGGGTCATATATCTGTACACTCATACTCATGTAGTTGTATCGGCTATCTAGTGGAATGGTGTTAAA
>JBGTMK010000491.1:0-11902 GCA_041743605.1 Nostoc sp. | reverse complement strand
ATTGCTTCCACCTCTGGCCCTAATGCAGCCATCTTCGTTTCCAAACTTTCCCCTGCAATGGTTTCATTACTGACGAATCCTGATCGTTTGCAGGTGTTGGAGCGCGAAGAAGAACTATCTAAACTCAAAACCAGTTTATTCGCCAAAAGTGGCATAGATTACAAACAAGACATTCAACCCTGGTTAGGGGATGAAATTACATTAGCTATCACTACCTTAGATATTGATCGCGATCCAGAAAACGGACAGCAGCTAGGGTATCTGTTGGCACTAGCAACCAAGCAACCGGAGAAAAGCCGCGAGTTTGTCGAGTTGTTGTTTTCTAAACGGGCGTTAGCTGGAGCAAACTTAGCTGTTGAACAATATAAAGGCGTAAAACTGATTTCTGACAATCAAGAAGTCATCACAGAAGAGAAAATCCAAAATCCAAAATCCAAAATCCAAAATTATCTAGCTGGTGCTGTTGTCGGCGAAGGCTTTGTCTTATTTGCCAACGATCCGAAAGTGCTGCGAGATGCTATCAATAACGTCCAAGCGCCCGATCTGAATTTGACTAGTTCCCCCGAATACCAAAAAGCTAGAAAAGAACTGCCCAAAGGGGGTTTGGCTATAGCTTTCTTGAATCTTCCCATCGTGGCAAAATGGCAAGGGTTAGAGCTACCAGAACAAACTTATGACAGCGAAATCATTTCCCTGGCGTTAAATCCCAAAGGATTACTAGCGGAAACCACCTTTTTGACTTCATCGGAAATTGTTCCTCCATCTCCACCGCTATCTAAACCTGTGGGAGCATTGCAGTATATTCCAGCGTCCGCAGGTTTGGCAATTTCCGGCTCGAATTTGAGTAATTTAGCTGACAGTGATTTAGCCAAACTCTGGAAACAAGCAACAGCAACTATATATGGTTCTGAAGAAGATGTGGTTTCTCGGTTAGCAAAACCTTTGGCGGATATTCAAAAACGCTGGGGGATAAACTTACCAGAGGATATTTTTAGCTGGGTACAAGGAGAATATGCGATCGCATTGTTACCTGAGAAAGAGCAAACAACCCCTCATTGGATTTTTGCGGTGGAAAAATCCGAGAATGTGGAAAAAGGTATTACTCGATTAGATGCGATCGCTTCATCTAACGGACTCAGTATTAGTCCCTTAACTGTAGACAAGCAAAAAATCTCTGCTTGGACAGAGTTAACCACGGCTACAAAAAAAACTGATGCCAAAGAAGGAGCATCTTTTAGCATTGAAACAAAAGTGCTGGGATTGCATACAACTTTAGGAAATTACGAAATTTTCACCTCTGACTTAGAAACTATGGATGAAATTCTCACAACCAAGGATAATTCCATAATTGACAATCCCAATTTCCAAGATAGTATCGCTGCAATTCCCTTACCAAACCAAGGCTATATATATCTTGACTGGACAAAGAGCCAGAATTTGTTAGAGCGTCAAGTACCGATTCTCAAACTAGTGGAAGTCTTAGGTAAACCATTTTTTAATAATCTGCGATCGCTCACAATCAGTAGTTATGGAACTGAAACGCGATCGCTTAAAGGTGGCGTTTTCTTCAAACTCCATAATTCGTAAGATTTTCATACAAGCTGAAAGTGCAGAAGGTAAAATAATTTTTTACCTTCTGCATTTTTGTCCCATGATATTTACGTAGATTTTCTGTAGCATTTGCTATTTGTATTTGTAATCTTTGGATAGATACTGGCTGCTGGCCTAGCAATTTAGGTTCGATGTGCCAGTAGTCTCAAATACATCAGAAATAATTTACACAATACCCAGGTAGCGATCGGTAATGGGCAAAGCAATTGGCATTGATTTAGGGACGACTAATTCTGTCGCCGCTTTTAAGTTAGCAGAAGTGGAAGTGGTGACAGCTAACGATAACACGCCCCCAGACAGGAAATTGACGCGATCGGTTGTTGCTTGTGAGCAAAATAAATTTTTGGTAGGAGATCAAGCTTACAACCAACTCAGGGCTAATCCTGAAAATGTTGTTGTTTCCATCAAGCGCCTAATAGGAAGAGGTTTTGGCGATCCAGCCGTCCAAAAACAAAAGTCAGAATTTGGCTACAAAATTGCTCAACCAAGTCAGGGTACAGACAACGGTATTGCAGTATGGCTAGGAGGCAAAGAATATCAGCCAGAGGATATTTCTGCTGAAATTCTCAAAAAAGTTGTGCAAAATGCCCAAATTTATCGCCAAGGAATTGGTAAAACAGGCGAAGTCATAGATCAAGCAGTTATTACCATCCCGGCTTACTTCAATGACAAACAACGCCATGCTACTCGCACAGCTGCATTTAAAGCTGGAATCACTCCTTTGGAACTGCTACCGGAACCTACAGCCGCCGCCATATCTTACGGTTTTTCTCCAACTGGAGAAGATTTTAAAACGATTTTAGTTTTTGACTTTGGCGGTGGTACTTTTGATGCTTCGGTGATTCAAGCAGCAGGAACTTCATTTATTGAACTGGGAAAAGCTGGAGATTTATGGCTGGGAGGAGATGACATTGACTCTCGGATCATCAAGTTTGTTAAACAGCAATTTGCCCAGCAAGAAAGAATTGCTGATATTGATGGCTTGATTGCCAAAATGCCCCACTATCAACGGGTGCGATTTAATGCCGATTTGAAGTTAGCAGTAGAACGCGCCAAAGTTGAACTAAGCACTGCTACAGTATCTTACATTGCTCCTGCGACTCAATTATTAGATGAATTGGGTATTGCCATTCCCATTGAAGTAGAAATCACCCGCGAGCAATTTGAGGAACTAATTTCTGATTTGGTAGAGCGATCGATTCAGATTTGCCGCCAAGCACTACAAGATGCGGAACATCACTTAGAGATGGTAGATGTAGTCTTATTGGTTGGCGGTTCTTGCCAGATTCCTGTAGTTCAACGCAAAGTTAGAGAAGCCTTTGGAGCAGATAAAGTAGTGGTGCATCCTCGTCCGATGTATGCGGTGGCGGAGGGTGCAGCAATTGTCGCGGCTGGACTAACAGAGAAAGTAACAACAGTTTCTCGTGATTATTTTATCAAGCTGGTGGATGGCGAAGAGAAAGTAATTCAGAGGGGTGATATTTTACCAGTGACTACATCCCACACTTTTAAAACTGTTGCTGATGGACAACGTTTGATTCACTTTCAACTTCTCAGCCCCGATCAAGTAAGGCAAGATTTGGATGGGATATATGAAGATGACAGTATTGGACATATTTGGTTGGGTTTAAAGCAATCCTATCCACGCGGGACAGAAGTTTTAGTCAACTTGGAGTTAGATGAAAAAAATAGTGGGCTAAAGATGACTGCCACATTGAAAAATGACCCTTCAGAGAGAGTGAGTTGCACCTTTTCGCGGGGGGGGCGATCAGACGAGAGAATATATAAGGAATTAGAGGAAACGATCGCAGAACTCAATGACCAAAACCTAACTCACCTCGGTGTGGAAGAAGCGCTAAAGTTAGCGTTACCAGTGGTGCAGTTAAGTAACCAAATCATCGATCCAAAGACTGGAGAGGAACGCAGCGACTTACGCGATCGCGCTGGTGCAAACTTGAAAAAATTCCAGGTATCCATGTCTAAGGAACGCCTAGAAGCCGAGTTTTTGATTAATGAATGCGATCGCATAGTTAAACTTTGCGACTCCATAATTCCCGAACCACAGCAGGAACGATTACAAAAGCTGAGTCAACAATTACAAGATGCCATCGACAGTAACAACCTCTCTAGGATGGAATCTCACAGTGAAGATGCAAGGCGCGAACTTGATAATCTACCTGATGAGGTCAAACTCATTCAAGCTTGTTTTTTAGCAATCCGTCAAGCTCGTGCAGTTGCACCAACTCAAGCAAATGCCATGTCTGACAAACTTTCTCGGATGCTTGGCGCTATGGAAAGTGATGATGGAAACGAAGCCAATCGCTTGTGGAGTGAATTGCAGCCAGATGTCCAGCGTTGGCTAAATGAGGAGTTACCCAACAACAGCATTGTCACAGGACTAACGCAATGAAGATTAAGCTGAATTGTCCTGTGTGTGATTATCAAGAAATTGAGAGTGATACTTGTCCTAACTGTGATGCCGATCTTTCTGTAATTCGGATGCTTCAAGAATTACCGCAGGTAGAAAATCCTCTGCGACAAGTGAAAATTACCAAATGGCAATTAGGAGTTGCTTTACTCCTGTTACTTATCGGGATTGGCTTGGGAGGAATGGGGAGTTTTATATTCCTGCAACCACAATTACACACATTAACTGTCTCTTCTCCCAATCCAGTTATTAACGATCGCCCAAAACTACCAGTTAATACTGCCCCTGTTACCGCTAAGGAACCGCCAAAACCAGTTACCTATACTGTCAAATCGGGAGATGATCTCAGCGCCATCGCCCAACAATTTTGTGGTAAGGGAACGTCTTGGCAAGTAATGGTTAAAGCCAATCCCCAACTCAAAGGGCGGGAAAACTATATATATGTAGGGCAAGTGTTAAAAATCCCCAACTGCAAGGAGGGCGCTTAATGAGCATTCTTGATAGTTTGAATGCTTTAACTAAAACTTTGCTAGGAGTGGGTATTGTCGATGTCTGGAAGCAAGCACCACAGACTAAAGAAGCCAGCCAAAAAGCAGCACAATTAGCCCAAAATAAACATCTGCGAGAAGCAGTAATGATTGCAGAAAAAGCTCTCGCTGTCTGGTCGATAAAACCAGGTTTTTGGGAGCGTTTGATTTGTCAATTGCTGCTGGGTAAGCTCTTAGACAATCTTACTCAGCAACTAAAGCAGTGGCGCTATCAAGTAGCAGAAGTAGATAAACTAGCTGCTAATGCTAAAACCCTTCTCAAGCAAGATACGGGCGATCCTTTAGAAACAGAAGCGCTTGCAAATGCGATCGCCATTTATCAGCGCTGTACCAAAATTATTCACGACGATCGCATATCGCGGCTAATTAACCAGTACCAACAGGAACTGCAACGGCGGCAGCAGTTTTTGAATTTAGTGACACAGGCACAATCTCAGGCAGAAAATCGGTTTTATAAAAATGCGATCGCAGTTTACCGAGAGGCTGAAAAGCTTTACTCTACTGAGTCTCTGCAACAGGCGATCGCTGCAAGTGTTGCCCAAGTCCAACAAGAAGAAATTTATGATGCTGCTTTTCAAAAGGTGCAACAAGCTGAAAGTGAAGGAAGATTACAGGGAGCGATCGCACTTTTAAAAAATGCCCTGGCTAAATTTTCTCGCCCTGACGGAATTGATTTACTCGAAAAGCTACAACAAACACTTAAAGGAAGAGAACAATTTCGCCAAGGGCTAGCAGCAGAAAAAGCGGGTGATTTTAAAGCGGCTGCATCTCTTTATAGAAATGCCAGATTGCTCTTGCCTAACTCTACATCCTGCCAAATCCGGTTAGCACTTATGGCAATTAAAACTCAAGCATGGGCAACCGCACTAACTTACCTAGAAGCTATACCTGGAGAACAAGCTGCTTATTTGCGGGGATTTGCCTACGCCCAACAAGAAGATTTACAGGTAGCCTATAAAGAATGGCAAAGGTTATCTACTGCTAACATTGCCAAGCAACGAGAGATTCTCAAAAATCTTTCCCAACGTCAACGGCTGCTAAAACTACAGAATATTGAGCAGTTGGTAGCGGCTGAAAATTGGGAGAAGGCTAAAGCAGAGAGTACCCAATTTCTCCAAAAATTTGGTTCCGATCCTTTAGTAGAGGAAAATCTAAATGAGCATATTCAGCCACGTTTAGAAGCAGAACTATGGAAAGATAAAGAATGGAAAATTATTGCCGATCAAACTGAAAAAGCTTGGATTTCACAGCCGAATATTACTACATTACATAATTTGGCAGTAGCAAATTATTATCTTGCTCAAACTTCTCCGATAAATCTATTAAATTTAATATTTTCTTTATCAACAGCTTTAGCAAATATAACTGAAGATCCTAGCCTTCAAGATGTGCCTTGGCTAGAAAATAAACCTGTAGAATTTGCCGCCGTTTCTTTAGAATTAAAACGTCGAATAGAAACCACAATAGACATGAAAGATACAAATATTATTGAGTATTTGTATCTGCGCGATCGCTACCGATTAGAAGTAGTATCTCTAAATCTCATGGGTGAGCCGCCAAAGTGGGGAATGAAAATAAAAGATGTATTTATCACACCTATTTGTTATCAAAATTATCTTCCTCAATGGCAAGGTATTTATGAAAATAGAATATATACTAATCAAAAAATCCTAAATTCCCTTTATACAAATTGGGGATTAGCCGTGGCAGCTTGTTTAGAAGGAGATTATCAAAGAGCAATTCAACTTAAACCTAAACCCTCAACTACAGATAAATCTGATATTGCAGAATTTGCTCAGAAATTTGTCGCTTATCATGAAGGTTATTATCACCTACAGGAACAAAAATGGCGAAAGGCAGTTATTCCTCTAAAGCAAGCAAAGCCAGAAATTAAAGCTAGCAAAGATTGGCAACAAGAAATAGACAGACTTTGTGGATTGCAACGTCAAGTGATATCTGAATTTCCAGAGCATTTAGAGTTTGCCCAATTTTGGTATGACCTTTTAGAAAGTATAGATGCTAGAAGTTATCTAGCAGAATATAAAGCAGAACAAGTACGCGAAAAAATTGCTAATGAAGAAATTTCATTAGCAATAGCCCTGAGAGAATTACAAAAAATCAAAGAAATTGATAATCAAAATCCTATTGTAATTGATTTAATTGAGAGAATTGAATTCAACCAAGAATTAGAATTAATTGACAATTTATTAGAAAATAATAAATTTGAAGAAGCTGTCCAACGTGCTAAAAAATCTCAGCATCAACGTATACGTAATATCGTGTCAGACATTTGTGTAGAAATATTAATTAAGGGGTTTCAAAATCGGGATTTAGGATTTAAAAATATTTATCAATTAGGCTCTTGGGCTTATGAACTCTGTCCAGATGATCCAAACGTCCAAGAAGTTTATAGATTTAGCCAAGAACTAAATGATATTGAAAATCTAATGAAATGCGATCGCTTTGATGAAGCTGTCCATCGTGCCAAATACTCACAACATGACTCTATTCGTCACTATGTCGCTGAGTTTTTTATTAGTACCCTGGTCAAAGGTATGCAAAACCGCAATTTATCTTTTGATTTAATTCAGCAATTAGGTCGCTGGGCTTATGAACTTTGTCCAGACGAAGCTGCTTTTCAAGAAATATACCGTAGCCTGAATATTCGTTAATTAAAGGTATCTAATGGAATATAATCCTTATGACATTCTGGGTGTATCACCAGCCGCATCCAAAGCTGAAATTACAAAAGCTGTAGCAGTGGCAATGAAGCACAAAAAATATCCTGTGGATATCATTGCTAAAGCCCAAAAAAGTTTGCTAAAACCAGAAGAACGAATTATAGCTGACTATTTACGTCCGATACTGCCCACTATCAAGCACTTTAAATATAGTGATTTATCAGCTTTGGTTCAGCCAGCACCCACGCTGCTATTATTGCCAGAATTTGATGGATTAGAAGAAGCGATCGCTCAAGCTACCCAAGAAGAATATCTAGAGCGAGAGCCTTTACCAATAAGCTTATCAGAATTATTTACCAAGGGCATGACAGCTTGTAAAGAGGGACAGTATCCCAAAGCGATAAAATACCTCGAAGACTACTGCCAAGGTTGTACAGACCACAATAGCAAAAATTACATTCAAGCCCAAATGTGGCTGATTAAAGGTTATAAAATGGGTGGACAGTTAGAAAGAGCGATCGCACTTTGTCAGCTTTTGAGTAACCATGCCCATCCGCAAGTGAAAACTTGGGCAACTAAAAATTTACCAATATTATCAAAAGAGGTTTCCCATGTCTAATTTGATTCTCAGCCAAGAAAACCGCGACTGGCTTAAACAAGAATTTGGCAATCTCCAAAAGAAAAAAGTTGTACTAGAACAGTCCTTGCGAGAACAGCAAACCCAAACCGCAGCAGATACAGAAGATTTATTATTAGAACTGCTAGAAATTGGTGATGCACTAGAAGCCTTGCTGGACTATCTGGAAAACAACACTGACTCCAACCCAGAATTTATCCAGCGTTTACCCAAGTCTGTAGCAGCGGTTAATCGTAAGTTTCTCAGCGTACTAAAAAAGCGTCAAGTTTTACCTATAGAACTGCAAAGTACACAGCCAGATTTTAATTTGTGCCGCGTTGTTGATCGCGAAGATAGAAATGACATAGCAGATCAAACAATTACTAAAATTGTCCGTCGAGGGTTTTATTTAGGCGAGAAAATTCTACGTCCAACAGAGGTAATCACATCTAAATCATCAGTTGTGGAATTGTAGCTGCTGTCTAAATCAAGATACAACCTAGCAATTAGCTGGCTGCTTTCCAATACATTACTTGTGGCACATTTGATTGTGGCACACCCAACTGAAATTTCACTGGAATTGTTTAACTAGAATATGTATATATCACTACTAAATTAAAAGCCTGTTGGAGGGCTACTATGAAATACTGTCGCCCCCGACTTCTTCACGGCGGTTGGCTGTTGGCTTTACTTACCGCCATCACAGCTACCCCCGTAATAGCAGAGACAGCAAATTTTGGCACTTTCAATTTATCAGCAAACTTTAATCAAGCACAAGGAACAGTGCAGGGGTTTACAGGTGGTTCTTACTCATTGTCTGCCATCAGTAACCGCGATCGCGATCAAAAAGCCTGTATTGGTTTTGCCGATCCCAATCCAGATCACATTATGGTTTTGGAAAATGACTTTTCTCAGCTAACAATCCAAGTGGATAGCAACAATACCGACACAACTTTACTAATCCAAGGCCCAGATAACACTACAATTCGTTGCGGCGATGACACTGGCAAAAGTAAAGATGCTAGCGTTAGCGATCGCGACTGGAAAAATGGCACATATCGGATTTGGGTAGGTACATTTAATCCTGGAGTCAAGCGGGATTATACTCTGACGGTGGAGCAGCAGTGAAGTGAGGAGTAAGGGATGAGGGGGACAAGGGGACAAGGAAAATAACCATGCCCAATCCCCAATCCCCAACCCCCAATCCCCCATTCCCAATTTTTAGGTGTAACACTTGAGAGGATAAGATGGGAGAGTAGCTTGTCGTGCTTTCCGAGGGTGCTATCTCGTGCTATCTATACTGCGTGCTGACTTTCGTATCATATTTGAACGTGACCCAGCTGCCCGTAACTGGTTGGAAGTTTTATTTTGTTACCCAGGTTTGCAAGCCCTGCTATTTCATAGGCTGGCTCACTGGTTGTATACTCTTGGTCTTCCCTTGATTCCCCGCCTGATTTCTCACTTGGCTCGGTTTTTGACTGGAATTGAAATCCACCCTGGTGCAGTAATTGGGCAAAGTGTGTTTATTGACCACGGGATGGGTGTAGTAATTGGTGAAACTGCGATCGTGGGAGACTATGCCCTAATTTATCAAGGTGTCACCCTTGGGGGTACTGGTAAAGAATGTGGTAAGCGCCATCCTACTGTGGGTGAAAATGTCGTAGTTGGGGCTGGAGCAAAGGTACTGGGCAATATCCAGATTGGTAATAATGTCCGTATTGGTGCTGGTTCTGTTGTTTTAAGAGATGTGCCTTCAGACTGTACTGTGGTAGGTGTGCCTGGGCGCATTATGTATCGTTCTGGAGTTCGGGTTTCACCTCTTGAACACAATAACTTACCAGATTCAGAAGCTCAAGTAATTCGTGCTTTAGTAGACCGCATTGAGGCATTGGAAGAACAAATACAAACTCTTCAGCGCACCAATTCTTCAGAAAAAACTCCTGTTTTAGTGGGTTGTTTAGCCGCTAAAGAGGATGAGCCAACCCACGATCCTCGCTGGTGCAACCTCAAAGATAAGACCATCCAGCAATTTCTAGATGGTGCTGGCATTTAGTTAAAAGTCAAGGGTTAAGGGTCAATCTTTTGACTCTTGACCAAATAATTCGTAATTCGTAATTCGTAATTCGTAATTCGTAATTCGTAATTCGTAATTCGTAATTCGTAATTCGTAATTCGTAATTCGTAATTCGTAATGACTTCACGGATTAATCGCTTCATTAGTCCACTGTTGCTGATCATTACGGTGGTAAAGCCATCGGTTTTGTGGTTCGCCGCGTAATTCTAAATGGTCTACTTGCACCGGATCTAGTAGCAGGAGACAAAAATTAGGGACTGGCTCAACAGGATCGAGCGGTGATGGCTCAAAGGCTCCTGCTTCTTGGATTCTGGGTTTACCAGGATAGGGCCAACCAAATTGTAAACGCGCCGCATCACTTAATTCTTGCCACATAGCGATCCGCGCTGGCTGTAAATTTTGGTTAGAATCATCACCACTTACCAGAGTCAAACAACCAGTGATACGGAATTGTTCTCGTGTATTGGGGAAGTACCAGCAAACTTCTGCCCAAGGTTGTTGCTGTATTTGCTCGGCTTTAGCACTACGAGTATCGGTGATCAATTTTAGCTGGTTTGTATCTTCCAGAAAGCCCCGAAAAACTAGGGTACGATTAGCAGGGCGACCATTCGCTTGTAGCGTTGCTAGTTGCAGGTAACGGGCATAAACAAGGCTGCGGTTGCGATGGAGTGCATGAGCGATCGCACCTCGCCAAGGAGCAAGAGACATTGTAAAATTTCATTGCAGTTAATTTGGATTTTGGATTATAAAAGTACTTATAATCCGGTGCTACTTTGTTTCTTTTAAGGTTATCATGAATGCCGTTCCTTGGAAGCTCACATTGAGTTAGGAACATTAATGAGAATCAATCTTAATCGCAGCATGAACGGGCAGGTGAAATTACACGATTGTGGCTAAAATCGGCCAGATATTCCTCTAAAATACTAAATTGGGGCAAATTTAAACTGTAATAAATCCAGCGTCCTTCCTGACGCGAATTAACCAAGCCAGCTTCCTTGAGGGTTTTCAGGTGAAAAGACAGTTTCGACTGACTTACCCCCAAAGCCTCACACAAATCACATACACATAATTCTCGCTTTCGTAACAATTCCAGCACACTAATTCTGAGTGGATCAGAAAGAGCATGAAAGCCAGCAGCAATTAAATGAGGAATAGTAGCAGAGGGGGTTTGCATCAATTACAGTTTGATAAGGTTATGGTAACTCTATTGTGAACTAGAAACTATAGTTTAGGTGCGTAGACGTGGAGCGGCTTGTCGTCAGACATCGCACTTAAAGCAACAAAAATGTGAACTGATAAGTCAGTAACGACGGATGTCATTATAATGCTTGCGCGATCGCACTCATCAATAAAATCTCAGCCAACATAGAAAAAACAATTAATTCCTCCAGATGTAAGGAGTGGGGAGATATTGATATAACCTGATACTCTCTCAAAAATCCGCGATATTTTCAAATTGAGAATATATAAAGTTAAACCTTTGCATTCGTTGAAATATTATTCCCGGATATGAAAAAATACTAATTAATGCAAAATTAACAATGCTGGCATTCATAATTTCATGACTCGACAACCCCATGACCAATTTGCCAAGGAATATCTAGAGGAGTTGTTAACCTCTTTAGGTAAAGTAGAAACCAGCAAAGATGTTAAAAGCGAAGTTCGTGAGATAGATGTTTGGTTTGTCCCCAATGCATCCCCAACTAATGCATCAGAATTAGGTTTATTGGCGAAAATGGCTGCTACTAGTTGTCTATTTGAACCGTTCCGTAATGCTCCTAGTGAAGTGGAGATTAGGAGTTGTTGGGAGCATCCCAGTTTTTATTCTTCAAAAAAATGTAAAAAAAGTATGAGAAGGTAAGGGAGTAACCCACGCGATCTCTTCCATAGGAGCAGTTATGACTGAAGAAGAAAACCAACTTGTAATCGAACACGCTCGTGCGA
>JBGTMK010000490.1:0-8904 GCA_041743605.1 Nostoc sp. | reverse complement strand
AATTGTTGTGAGATTGGTGATTCTGGGAGGTTCAGGATCGGGGAAAAGCACTCAAGCACAAAGGCTTTGCAGATACTTTGAGATTCCTCTGATTTCTACAGGTGAGATTTTACGGGAAGCAATATCTGGCAATCAGCCCCTGCCGGGATTTCGATGGTCGGAAGCTGATCCCCGGACTTCTCTTTCGGTTTACGCTAGCCTGAGTGAACTAGGATATCACGCACGACCCTATATGCAAAAAGGGGAGTTAGTTCCAGACGAAATGATCATTGAATTGATCCAAATTCGCCTCAGACAACCAGATATTCAATGCGATTGGGTGTTAGAAGGCTATCCCCGTACTGCCTTCCAAGCTGAAGAGTTAGATTTTTTATTAGATGATTTAGGGCAAAAGCTAGATTGGGCAATTTATCTCCAAGTTCCAGAAGCAGTTATGGTTAGTCGATCCTTGGGGCGATCGCTACCAGATGACCAACCAGAAATCGTGCAGCGCCGTGTAGAATTATTCTACGATCGCACCATTCCTATCCTAGAATATTACGACCGTCGTCGCTGCTTGTTGACCATCAACGGCGACCAATCACCAGAGATGGTGCAGCAGAATATTTTGACTCTACTTTCAGTTCCTTGAAGAGTGCTGAGTGGGAGAGTTTGAAGAGACGCGATTAATCGCGTCTGTACAAGAGTTAGGAAGAATTCTTCCCAATTCCCAATCCCCAATTCCCAATCCCCAGTCCCCAATCCCCAATCCCCAATAACACTAAGGTAATCTTAAGTCAGTATTGTAAAACTTGAGGCAAATCCAATGGCTTGGCAGCGTCCTGATGGCCGTCTTCCCTACGAACTACGTCCGATCAGCTTTTACCCCAATTTCACCCGCTTTGCCCCCGGTTCTGTCCTCGCAAGATGTGGTGATACTCAGGTACTTTGTACCGTTAGCGTTAATAAGGGAGTTCCGAAGTTTCTCGAAGGAACTGGTAAAGGCTGGTTAACTGCTGAGTACCGAATGCTACCATCTGCTACCCAAAAACGCCAAGAAAGGGAATTATTGAAATTATCTGGACGGACACAAGAAATTCAACGTCTAATTGGACGCAGCTTACGTGCAGCAGTGGATTTTGATGCACTGGGAGAACACACGCTAACGGTGGATGCTGATGTGTTACAAGCCGACGCTGGAACCCGGACAACAGCCATTACAGGCTCATTTGTGGCGTTGGCTCATGCAGTTTCTCAATTATTGCAAGAGGGCGTGTTAGAGCGATCGCCTTTATGTGGACAGGTAGCAGCAGTTTCCGTAGGATTACTGGAGGGAGAGCCATTTTTGGATATGAATTATATCGAAGATGTGGCTGCAACCGTAGATTTTAATGTGGTGATGAATCAACATTTGGGAATAATTGAAGTCCAAGGAACAGCCGAAGAAGGCAGCTTTAGCCGCACTCAGTTGGATCAATTGCTAGATGTCGCCCAAAAAGGAATTCAGGAATTGTTAATTGCCCAACGTGAAGCGATCGCTAACTGGGAAGCCTTGGTTGTGATTAATTAGTTTTATTAATTTTTAATAAGAATTAATAATTGTATCCTTGATCGTGTTAATCAACAAAGTATCAAGTAACTGGGTGTAAATAAATAATCATGAGAATAGTTAGTAGTTCAGTGCGACTGACTACTGACAACTTGTCATTGAAGGTGATAAGGAGCGTCTATATTTTTCCAGCCTACCTAATCTGTGATGTTAAATGTTTCAAAAGTTAAAAAGGAGGATTGTAATAAGTTCGGTATTGTATTGCCAGAAGCCAGCAATATGATGATGAAGCCATGAACAAAACCGTTGAAGTTCTACCGGATCAGCCGGCGCTGGTTGCACGAGCGCTAGAATTAATTCTGTCCAAATTAGAAACTGCCATTGAGCAGCGTGGGCGGTTTACCATTGCCTTATCTGGCGGCAGTACACCTAAACCCTTATACGAAGCAATAGCTACTCAAAAACTACCTTGGGATAAAATTCATATATTCTGGGGGGATGAGCGTTATGTACCACCAGATCATCCCGATAGCAATGAGCTAATGACGCGTCGTGCGTGGCTAGATCGTGTTGACATCCCAGCGGCTAACATTCACCCTGTACCAACTTTAGAAGCCAATCCAGAACTGGCTGCTGGTAAGTATGAAAAACATCTCAAAGAATTTTTCAATTCTTCTGGGGTTGAGTTCCCCGCGTTGGATGTAGTATTACTAGGAATGGGTGATGATGCACATACCGCATCTTTGTTTCCCCATACAGAGGCTCTTAAAGTACGCGATCGCCTCGTGACTGTGGGTAACAAAGACGGAAACCCCAGAATAAGTTTCACATACCCCTTCATCAACTCTGCTCGTAGCGTGATTTTTCTGGTTGCTGGTGCTAATAAACGACCAGCTTTAGCGCAAGTCTTTGCACCTGTAGCCGATGACTTCACTTACCCATCCCGCTTAATTCAGCCCCAAGGTGAACTTTGGTGGCTGCTAGATGCGGCAGCAGGTTTGGAACTCCAACATTGAATAATGGGGAATTGGGCATGGGGTATGAAAAGAGGCAGAGGGGCGGGGTGCGGGGTGCAGAGGGGAAAACTCTTCTCCCTGCTCCCTGCTCCCTGCTCCCTGTTCCCTTGTTTCCCCGTATCCAATTCATCGTTCTATCAGCAGTAATTGCTAGAATCTAAAACTAGGGCCGCTTTCTGCTTGCCAGTCCTACTACTTTGTCAAGCTAATTTTGAGGGTTTGTAGTAAGTACAAAGTGTGCTTAGAAAATAAGGACTAAAGTCCTTACTACGAACTTGCTTACCCATCAATTTAAACTTGACAGATTACTACTTATACCTATGATGATCTTGAACAAAGGCTAAATATCGATGATCGTCTGCCCTAATTGCAATCATCCCAACCCTGATGGCGCTGTCCAGTGTGAAGCTTGCTATACACCGTTACCCGCAACTACTAACTGTCCCAGTTGTGGGGCAACTGTGCAAGCAGATGCTGCATTCTGTGGTCAGTGTGGCTATAACCTTCACTCAGCAGGAGTTCCACACGTTCATCCCGCAACAGTAGCTACAACAGTTACTCCCGATGTTCCTGTGGAAGTGCCAGCGTTAGTTCCACCCGATCCACTATTAGAACTTTTGCAACCAGATTCCTTGGGAATAAGCGGTTCTACTAACTCCCATCCTCCTAGTTCATCTTTACCACCAACAGAGGTGGCAGTTCCCCCAGAACCATCGCCACAGGTATCTGTTTCAAACAGTAGCCCCCCAGAACCTGCACCAACCGTTGCAGCTCAACCTGTAGTCTCTATACAAAGTATTCCTACTCCACCACCCTTAGAACTAGAACCAGCGCCCGCTCCTGAAGCCGAAGTACCCCCGCCAGCAGCACCAGCACCAACTGTAACTGCTGCCAGAACGCAATTGCAGCAGGTTACAGCGAAGTTAATCCACGTTCAAAGCGATCTGCTAATTGAATTGCCGCAAAATCTCTCTGTGATTCATATCGGCAAGTCCAATGACCGGATTCCCCCAGATATAGATGTTTCAGGATTTCCCAATTCAGAAATTGTCTCGCGGATTCATGCAGATATTCGCGTTGAGGGAGATGCTCATTATGTAGAGGATGTGGGAAGTTCTAATGGTACTTACATTAATAATTTGCCACTTTTACCAGGAAACCGTCATCGCTTGCGACCAGGCGATCGCATCAGCCTGGGTAAAGGAGACTTAATGACATTCCTCTTTCAACTTGCTTAACTGATTCTTGATCAATTGTGACATCAGTCTAAGCATTTTTTGCCCAATCTCCGGCATCCTTTTTGGAGGATCAACAAATAAACCGCATCGAACAAGCGACGGATAACTATGTTGTTCTTGATAGCGCCATAGTTGACAGCCGTCGCTTCGAGGTGCGAATTGTTGCATTGCCCAGCAACTCCACTACCTCAATAATTACATTAGGATGGATGAAAATACACTGCCAATTTTAGATTGTGAATTTTTCAGAAAATCTAAAATCTAAAATCCAAAATCTAAAATCCAAAATTGAGTGACCTATGAGGGAACCAAGTAAAAATTTTGAAACCTTGCTCACCAAAGAAGCCCCGCCAGTTGTTGAACGCATGGGGCTAACCTGGCTAATTGCAGCAGCGATCGCAACTGCTTTACTGTGGCAAGTACCAGGAGGAGACTATATCTTATACCCATTTACAATTCTGGCAACTTGGTTTCATGAAATGGGTCACGGCTTAATGGCACTCCTGTTAGGGGGACAGTTCCGGCAATTAGAGATTTTTAGTAATGGTTCCGGTGTTGCAACTTATAGCATCCGATCGTCATTGGGGCCAATTGGTCTGGCATTGATCGCAGCAGCAGGGCCAATGGGGCCGCCTCTTGCCGGTGCAGCTTTGATTCTGGCTTCCCGCAGTTTTAGAGCAGCTTCTTTGAGTTTGAAAATTTTAGGCGGTTTTTTGCTATTTTCCACCTTAATTTGGGTACGTTCCTGGTTTGGATTGGTAGCAATTCCTTTGTTGGGTTTAATAATCTTGGGTATCGCCCTGAAAGCACCTCGTTGGGCACAAGGATTTGCTATTCAATTTTTGGGTGTACAAGCTTGCGTGAGTACTTTCCATCAACTTAATTATCTATTTAGTAGTTCTGCTGGTTCCCTTGGACTCTCTGATACAGCGCAAATGCAGAAGTATTTGCTTTTACCTTACTGGTTTTGGGGCGGGTTGATGGCGATCGCATCTCTGGTGATTTTAGTCCAAAGTCTCCGCGTTGCCTATCGTTCGGAGTAATGAGTAAGAGGCATCATCAAAAGTGGGAATTTCTTAATTTTAGCTCTGGAATGGGGGATAAAGCCTGTCGCCCAGATGTAAGTCGGAGTAATAGAGGACGCAAGAAATCTACTACTGCGCTTTCTGCTGGACAGGAAGCCCACACTGTACCGTCAGGTCAGTGTGGGTAGTTCACTAACCTTGTTGTTACTACTGATGAACTTTATTGTTCCGAGTTTTTTTGGATCGCGATCGCTACAGGTTCCCCATAGCACTTTCCTGGCTCAAGTAGAAGCTTAATTCGATCAGATAATTCACAAATCAATCTAAAGATGATACCGCAAGATGCACGACAATACGCACCAGCAACCGAGCGTAACCGCGAACCAATTCTAGAAGTACTTTTACAAGTGTTGCCGGAGAGTGGCACTATTTTAGAGATAGCAAGTGGAACTGGTGAACACGCAGTCTTTTTTGCTTCCAGGCTCAGGGATTGTTTGTGGCTGCCAACAGATGCAAATCCACAATCAAGAGCTAGCATTATTGCATGGACTGAACACAATGTATGTGATAACGTTTATCCACCGCAACATCTTGATGTCAGAGAACCAGTTTGGGTAGTGGAGAATAGTTCATTTGATTGGCTCTCTAAGAAGCCAATTGTTGCCATCGTCAACATCAATATGATTCACATTTCACCTTGGTCAGCCTGTTTAGGGTTAATGGCAGGAGCAGGTCGTATCTTAAAAACAGGAGGTATCCTCTATTTGTATGGCCCCTTCAAACAAAGTGGAAAACTAGAAGCACCAAGTAATACAGCTTTTGACGAATATTTACGTGCCGAAAACCCAGAGTGGGGTGTACGTAACTTGGATGATGTTGTAGCAGTAGCTAGCGCACAAAATCTCACCCTGAAACAGATTTACCAAATGCCAGCAAATAATCTTTCAGTAGTGTTTCAACGTTCTACAGCAATCCGATAGCGAAGCGGTAGCGAGTCAGACGCTCCTGCGTCGCTAACGCTGCGCTATCGAGCGTCTTTGATTTCTGAATCACTCGTAGAGGTAAGGGACTGGGAAGAAGGAATAAAGGTAATTATGGATGGTGAAAACATTTTCAGTGATGGGCGAACCTATCGGTTAAATTAAGCCTTGTTGTAAGTGAAAATATTGTAGAGTACAGAATTGTCCTAAGTATTGCCCTACGCAACTCACCCTATGACTACCGCACCCTTAAGCTGGGAAGAACTAGAAACCCTCACGGACTATCAAATAGATACGGTTAATGGTCTCACCAACGCTAAAGCCAGGTTGCGCTTGTTTGGTCAGTCCGAATCTGATGTGCGGGTAACGCTGTATCGCGATAACCACGCCTGGTGTCCTTACTGTCAAAAAGTTTGGTTATGGCTAGAGGAAAAACAAATCCCCTATCGGATCGAAAAAGTGACAATGTTCTGCTATGGGGAGAAAGAAAGTTGGTACAAACGTAAAGTACCATCAGGAATGCTCCCCGCGATCGAGCTAGATGGACGGATTATTAAGGAAAGCGATGACATTTTGATCGCTTTGGAAAAGGTATTTGATCCATTGAGCCAAGGGATGGAAGACCGCATGGTGCTTCCTCTACGTCAATTAGAACGACTTTTATTTAGAGCCTGGTGCGCTTGGCTATGCTCTAGAACCGATTCCTTTCAACAAGAACAACGCAACCGAGAACAATTTATCGGAGTGGTGGCTAGGGTAGAGTCGGCTCTGGGTAGCACCCCAAGCCCTTACTTTCTAGATAGCTTCGGCATCGTCGATGTCATTTTTACGCCTTATGTCGAACGGATGAATGCGAGCCTTTACTACTACAAGGGCTACTCCCTACGAGAGGAAAACCCTCGCTTGAGCGCATGGTTTGCCGCAATGGAAAGCCGACCTACCTACTGCGGTACCCAGAGCGACTTTCACACCCACGTACATGATTTGCCGCCTCAGATGGGGGGTTGTTGGGAAAACGGCGAAACCCAGATGCTTATCAATAAAGCGCGGGTGGATAACGGCCCCTGGTTTGGGCTACCAGATGTTGCTTATCCAGAACCCGAAAATTCTCGTATGGAAGCTCTTAAACGAACTATCGAACACCGCATCAATATTATCCGAGTCAACCCCTTAGATGATAAATTGTTTGATCAAGCGCTACGTTGTGCTTTAACACACATGATGACAGGTGAAGACTGTGTACCTCCATCGGGATCTGATGTCGCTCTCCGATATTTGCGCGATCGCATTAATGTACCACGAGACATGTCTATCTACGCAGCCAAGCGATTGAGGGAATCCCTGGAGAAAACCGCAGCCCTTGCGGGTAATGGGCAGCCAGCCCCCATTCCCACTAAGCATCGACGAGATCAAGACCCGTCTAACTTTGCCATCAAGTAAAATATACTGTTAAAAAATTCGCCGCTAATAACTCTTGCCTTCGCGGTTCGATACCCTAACCATGTCCATTCAATCCACAATTCAAAGCATATATACCGATGGTGCTTGCACCGGTAATCCTGGCCCTGGCGGTTGGGGTGTTGTCGTCTACTTCAGCGATGGCTCAATCCACGAAATGGGCGATGCATCCCCTCATACCACTAATAATAAAATGGAGATGCAAGCTGCGATCGCAGCCCTCCAATTCCTGCAAACATCTGAACAAGCTCAACCCATCACCCTGCATACCGATAGCGAATACCTGATTAACTGCGTTACCAAGTGGGTGAAAGGCTGGAAAAAGAAAGGCTGGAAAAAATCAGATGGTAAACCAGTCCAAAACCAAGACCTTTTAGAAATTTTGGATGAACTCAATACCCAACAGGTAAAATGGCAACACGTCCGAGGACATTCTGGTAACATAGGTAACGAACGTTGTGATGTGATCGCTCGCACATACGCCAGTGGTAAAACCCCTTCTCTACAACAATTATCTTCTACAGATTTTTATAAATCTTTACCTTCCACAAATGAGTTAAACGTAGCAAAAGTAGCTGATTATGAAAAAAACTCTAGAATAATTAACCAAAGTATACAAGAAATCAGTACTTCTGCACCAGAAATAACCGTTATGGAACCATCAACTAGCCCAACTGCGGCCGCAACCGATGAGAAAGAGCCAGAAATGAGGGTTTCGCAACTCCGCAGCTTGGTCGAAACTCTGCGTATCGCTGATGAAATTTCTGAAAAAGGCTACTTAATCACCAGTTCTGAGTTAGCAGACTTGATGGATGTCCACGCCAGCGCTGTTACCAGTCGGGGAGATCAATGGCGCTGGCGAAATTGGATAGTGTCACGTGTACGTCGTGAAGGAAATCAAATTCTTTGGGAATTGGAACGCGGGGATCAAGTAGGAGGTGAAGAGGATTAAGGAGTGCTGAGTGCTGAGTAGGAAGTTTAGAGTGAGTAATGAAGAGTTTAGGCTGAGTAGTTAAAAACCCACACTGTACTTGATAAAGGGGGCAATGTGGGTAATTATATCCCTGTAACGGGAATGACAGTCTAGCGGAACATACTACTAACGGAAGTATCTTCATGAATCCGCCAGATAGTTTCTCCTAATAGATTAGCTACTGACAGCACTACTAGTTGTGGAAAACGATTGTTTTCTGGTATGGGGATCGTATTGGTGACAATGACTTCCTCAAACAAGCCACTAGATAACCGCTCCATTGCTGGTGGAGAGAACACGGCATGAGTTGCACAGGCGTATACCTGACGCGCTCCTTCTTCACGCAGTAATCGGGCTCCTTCAGCGATCGTGCCGCCGGTGTCGATCATGTCATCCACTAACACTGCCGTTTTGCCTTTAACATCACCGATGACATTTAATACTTCTGCAATATTATGTGCCTGACGACGTTTATCAATAATTGCCAGAGGGGCATCATTCAGTTTTTTTGCAAATGCTCTGGCTCGTGCTACACCACCAACATCGGGAGAAACAACCACTAGGTCAGGCAGTTCTTTGCTTGCTAGATAATCCAGCAATACTGGCGAACCGTAAACATGATCAAAGGGTATATCGAAATAGCCTTGAATCTGAGCCGAGTGTAAATCCATTGCTAGAACGCGGTT
>JBGTMK010000489.1:0-4738 GCA_041743605.1 Nostoc sp. | reverse complement strand
TTTAATATATTTCTGCTCCAGTTGTTTGTAGAAAGTAGTAATTTATGACAGGAACACAACAACAAGAAATAATGGATTTACGGGCATTGAATTTAACACCCAAACAAATAGCCCGAAAACTGGGTATGAAAGTGTCAGAAGTGAATGCAGCGATTCAAAATCAAGCACAGCAAAGCACATTAGATAGATTGACAAAAGGAGAGCTAGACCCTGTATATCAGTGTTTAGCAAGCGATAGTCTTATCCAATTGTTACCGAAAGTCCCGCCAGAAAACAGCATCAAAAATCTGCTGACAAAAATCCTACCTGTAAAAAACAATGACGATATCGATCGCGGTTTAGGATTGGTAGTTATTGCAAGAGCTGCTCGATACAATCAAATCACGGTCTGTAGCTACCTTTTAGATATATGGTGCTTGGGCGTTAAAGATACCATACCACCACGTACAGTAGACAGGATAAAATTTAAAGAATTTACAGAATCACTATTCGAGCCATTTCCCGGAAAACCGCAAGAAGTTCCCCTTGAAGTTGCCCAAGGGATGATATTTAGTGCTTGCGAATATGCTCTAAGCTTAGGATTTCAACCACACAAAGACTTTGAAAAATCGCGTTCGCATATCGGAGAATGGGATGAAAGAATACGTATTGAATGTGGTCGTGACGGGAAACCATTCTATGTCAGTGGGCCCCACGATAATCCACAAAAAATCATGGAAACATTGAAGAGAAGCAGGGGTGAAAATAATTTTGATTTTCTGATTGGTTCAGATCCTATTGAAAAGAATTTTTGGTAAATGCAATTAATTTGATTTTCTAGTGCGTCATTACGATGTCATCCAGTCTTGGAATACTCAGCGCAGTGGGCCGTTTTTCCCCATGATGGAACTGGGCTTTGGGTAATCCAGGTAGAGAATCTTGAACAGGCTCAAGCTGTTGTAAACAGCAGTCCTCGTGTGCGAGATGGTATGCTGGCGGACTCTGCTAGAGTTGTGGAGTGGGAAGTTCACATTGGACGCGCTCGTTTTGCTCCCGTGTGAATAAGTGGAAGCAACAATTGCTAAATTACTTGGACATAAGCAGATAAACGCCCATTAGAAAATTCTGATAATTGAGATTAAATATAAGCTAAGTTACCTTCTCATCTTCTTAGCTACTTCGTTTAACCCTCCTTCTTTAACACAGGTTGCACCAAGGCTTTCAGTGTAATCACCGTAGTCTTTGTAATGTTGTATCTTAATTAACATTACGTTGTCATCGCTCCATTTACCTTTAATTTCGTTGATTTTTAATGTTTTAGGATCAAGAAAATGGTTCAAGTTGCCGCCAAGTTTTCCCCACCAGTAAGAAGCTCCGACCATTCGGGTATTAGTAAACTTAACACCAGACATCTTAACGACTGAATTAGTCTTTGTATTGAAAGAACATGCAGTATTAGTCTTGTTATCGAGTGCGATAATCAAATTGTTATTGCTCTCAAAGAATGACAAATCGTCATTTATGTTGCTAGCTACAGCAGTTAGAGGTAATAACAACACCAAAATATTAATAGTTAAAAATAGTTTTTTCATTAGCTTTTTTTTAATCTATTAAATACTTTACTATCCCAATTTGCAATAACACATCAGTATATTTATTTACTTATTATTCAGTATAATAGTCTCAAGATTGTTAACTGCTAGCCAAGCAAGCTCCTACTGAGATCAAGGTGAGTTTCTGTCTGCCAAATCATAGTCAAAGACAACCCAGAACTCAGAGGCAAGGGCGGGTGCTGGGCAATTGTCAGCGCAGTAAACGAGTTTAGTTGCACAGTCACAATGTGGGATGGCGAGTACACGATTGGCTTGCAACATCTGAAGTCCTTCGACTACCTGCCTGCCGAGTGTGAGCAGATGCAGGTGATTTGCGATCGCATCAGTCGGGTGTATTCGGGTGGGCTGGAGGAGTCGGTGCAGAAGTTTTTGGAGATGCTGGGGAAGCTGAATCGTGCTTATTTGACTGGACTGGAAGAGAAAGTGCTGACTGTCTTGGAGTCGGAAATTACACATAAGGAAGCCTGGGGGTAAGGCAGGGATTTATGTGAGCGATTAAGTCATTGTCAATGAAGTCTGCTGTTCGAGCCGACTTTGTAAATCTACAATCAGGTTTTCTCCACTGCGTCGGGCTTCCCATACACCAGAATACTGCAAACCTATATTCCACTCTCCTTGCATATAATCTTCATTTTCTGAAACTATGCCTGTATATCTAACTGGTACAGGTGAGGTAACTAAATAACGTTTAGTAAAACTGATAGTGCGCCCAATTACCTCGCCATTGACCTGAGCTTCTCCTAAATAATTGTCATCCAAAATGGAACCACTAAAAGTATTTCCACTCTGAACAAAGGTTGCTTCAAAGCGACTAGGAATGTCATCTTGCCAGTAAGTTCCTAACCAATTACCATTAAGGTCTGCCATATTGTTTCCTAGTAAGGATGTCTATGCGCTCACCCGAATTGAAGTAATTGACGCAGCAGGTAGTTTACTCACTATTGTTAAGCTGAAACCGTCAACCGCCCAATTGTATCGATATTATCGCTGTTGAGTATCGCAGTAAACCCTAGTAAAATACGACAGTAGAAGGGGAAAGATAACGGCAGTATTCGTTGGTGAACGATTATTAGGAATGGCAAGGATTACTCACAGGCGTACTATCATTATGAATTTTAGAGTCAGGGCAATCGCTTGGTCGAGTCGTGGAAGTACATTCCCAAGCGGTTACTGAAGCGGATTTAGGAGATGGAGTGGGAAAAAACGGCAGTGAAGGAGATATTGCAGTTATTGGGAGCGAAAAAATGATAATTCTGAAGCTGTCACCCTAACGGCTGTTGAAATCTCTGGGCTAATCAGCCAAAACAGAGCAATCACCTTTTATTAAAGCGAAAAGGTATATCCCGCTTGAAAACGTGAAACTCTTGCTGTGGCTGAGTGTAGACGGTTGGGTGCAGGGTGTAGGAAAAAAAATTAGAAAAGCCAAAATTAAGTGCAACCTTAATAAATTCCTTTATTACTAAATCCCACACCCATAGGTCTTATAGTCGATTTAGCTTTAAGGGGCGTGCCATTCGGTTTTGTAACAATGTACTAAGGATGAATAATGCCGAAGTAAATAGCGACGACGCTTAGAATAATCACGCTAGTAACCAGGGTGAGGGCAATACGAAATCCCTTATTAGGCAATTGTTCGCGGGTCAGCACGCTATCTGCTTGTACCTGAGTTAATGGCTCAGTTTTTGATTCGGGCTGAATAGGGGAAGTAGTATCCTTTGACAAAGGAGCTTTACTCTCGAATTTTGTTGTTTCAGCTTCTGGTGATTGCATAGATTTTTGTTGATTTTTTGAGCTATGTTTACAATTGTTAATAAATTTTTTAATTAATACCTCTTTCTTAAGAAAAGTTTTGCTAGAGAATATACTTCTACTAAAGGATTAGTAAATGTAAAGCTAAACCTAATTAATGTGATCTGGACGAAAACAAGAGGTTTAGCAGACGGTGTACAACGAGTAGATGGTAAAGTACCACTTATCGCATCGCATTGCTAAATATGGGTGCAACAAATAATTATGGAACGCACCCAAGTACCCAATACGTACCAAATCGGCGAAGTCTGCCAAATCCTTGCAAAAGATAACCCAGAACTCAGAGGTAAAGGTGGATGCTGGGGCATAGTCAACCATGTAGGCGAATTCAGTTGCACAGTCACAATGTGGGATGGAGAATACACGGTCAGGATCGACCACTTGAAGCCACTGAATTACCTGGAGTCGGAATGTCAGCAGATGCAGCTCCTTTGCGATCGCATCAGTAAGTTACGAGACAGTGGCAAGCTAGAAGCTTCAGCAGAGGCAGTTTTAAAGTGTTTAGGAGAGTTGAAGCGCCCATATTTGACCCAGTTTGAAGAAGAGCTTTTGAATTTTATTGAACAGAAATGCCAAGTTGAGGATTAGTAGAGACGAGCTTTCCTGTTCAAAATACTGCTTCTTCCAAGACATCGGATACCCAAAACAGATACATCAAACAAACCCGGTGCTGTATAGGTGAGTGCTGGCTTCTATTCGTTACCTCATATCTATGTTTGCTCCAATATCTACTTTTGGAGGATAGTATTCAAATTGAAAGCTATTACCACTTTCCATTACTCTTCTTAATTCTTCGTAGAAAGGATAATTCCCATCAACACCACTTAAATTTACCCAAGCACGAGAGCGAGTTAATGCAACGAACAGTTGGTTTCTCAGTTTAATATCACTTTCATCACTAGCAATATTATCTAAACCAACAATGTAAACCATATTTGCTTCATTGCCTTTTGCTCTGTGAATACGAGATACTGTTACTGCACCTTCATACCAAAAGTTATTAGCATTAGTATTTGGGAAAATTGGATTCAAAATATTAGGCTCTAGTGCGCTAGGAATAAAAATATCTACCTGATTAGATATTAAGGCTTTTGCTACTTTTTGTTCTAAGCTTTGAGCATCTCGATTATCTCCTAAAACAACTACTAGAATGTCATGGCTAGGTTTTAAAAGGTCATATTCTAGGTTGGCTTTAATTGGGAGCATCCCAGTTTTTATTCTTCAAAAAAATGTAAAAAAAGTATGAGAAGGTAAGGGAGTAACCCACGCGATCTCTTCCATAGGAGCAGTTATGACTGAAGAAGAAAACCAACTTGTAATCGAACACGCTCGTGCGA
>JBGTMK010000488.1:0-16721 GCA_041743605.1 Nostoc sp. | reverse complement strand
AGCAATAGCGTCTAGGTTCAGAAGATATTGCCAAGAAGCTAGCGACAAGCCGCTGCAAATTACACGGCAGTCGCTACAATTCTGGAAAAACAACGCCTATTTATTGTCTATGGGCTTTTTCCCCACAAAACCCATGTCTGCCCACAAGATTTTATAGAGTCCTTATGCATGAAGGCTAAGGATGCAGATGATGCAATTAAACAAGTAAATCTAGTTGGCAATGTTCAAGAAAATTCAAAAAATTGAAAGGTTGTCTTAATTAACATGAAGCGAACCGTCTCTATCCCAGTCAATTTACCTGATGAAAGATTTTTGAATCTGATGAATCAGTGTGCATCAATATTTAATGCACATGTTGATTGGGCGATAGAGAACAAAACTTTTAACAAAAGCAAGGCACACAAAGATTTGTACGCCCTATTAAGGCTACAGTATCCAACAATACCCCGTATGTAACGTGAACATTCTATTTCCTAGTTACAAGCCCCATCCCCTCGTGGGTGGGGCAGTTGACCCTCCAGGTTCTACTCAGTAGTACAGATATACATCAATTGATGAGAGCATCAAGAGATAATAATTAAATAACCATTTAATTTCTTGGTGATTGAGGTATAAAGGGTGAAACTGGCTTTTATCATTGATCCTATCCATCTGCTTGACCCGTGTCATGATACCAGTGTTGCCCTAATTGAAGCAGCGCAAATCCTGGGACACGAAGTTTGGGTGACTCAAGCAAATTTGTTGAGTGTGGTGGAGAGCAAAGCTTGGGCTTTCTTACAGCAAGTTGAAGTTGTACCGGTGCAGTTGGTGGAGAGACGCTGGGTAGCGGCGAATCCTTGGTATAAGTTGAGCGATTCCTCCTTAACTTCTTTAGAGACAATGGACGCCGTATTTATGCGGACAGATCCACCTGTCAATGATTCCTACCTCTATGCCAGCTATATTCTCGATTACATTGACCAAAATAAAACTTTGGTAATTAACAGCCCTAGCGGTATCCGAGGGGCAAATGAAAAAATGTATGCTCTCCAGTTTACCAAAGCGATTCCAGAAACCATTGTCAGTGCTGATAAGGAGTTTATCAGGCAATTTGTGGAAGCAAAGAGAGCTGCGGTTCTCAAACCACTGGGTAACAAAGCTGGGGAAGGAATTTTATTTTTGCAATCAGGCGATCGCAATTTTAACTCTATTGTTGAACTCAGTACTCTCCAAGGTCGAGTGCCAGTAATGGTACAAACCTATTTACCGGAGGCAAAAGAAGGAGATAAACGAATTATCTTGCTAAATGGTGAACCGATTGGTGCGCTCAATCGCCTTTCTAGTGGAACTGATTTTCGCAATAATATGGCCACTGGCGGTACAGTCGCTCGCACGGAAATTACCCCAAGAGAGTATGAAATCTGTACCCAAGTAGCAGAACGTTTACGCCAAGACGGCTTAATTTTTGTGGGTATTGACGTTATCGGTGGCTATCTAACTGAAGTTAATGTCACTAGTCCTACAGGAATTCGTGAGATTGACCGACTAGATGGGACTCACCTTGGTCATCAGGTTATTAAATGGATTGAACAAACACTAAAAGTCAAAAAATAATTTACTCAATTCTAAATTCTCCATTCTTCTTCAATAATTATCTTGGGGGATAATACTGGGGATTTATAACTGGAGATTGATAACTGTTTGCGGGTATAGAATTCACAACAGGGGGCTGATAACCACTCATGGGTACAGTACCTGTTGTACCGTTGGGCAAACCAGGACTCCCAACCTGTGGCTGATAACCATTTGCGGGGATGATGCCTGTGGTGTTATTAGGTGTAAGAATATTCTGGCTAAACTCTTGGTAGGCAGCACGAGAAATTGAGCTAATCAATTTTTCAGCGCGAGGATCATTATTAGGGCGTTGTACCATAACGGCGACTACGTAGCGCTTACCGGTTGGAACAACAATTAAACCTGTATCTGCCAACATTGTGCCGATATCACCTGTTTTGTGGTATGTTCTCGCGCCTGTTCCCAAACCCGATGGCAGCAGGGTATTTCTTTGAGTACGACGCAAGATGTCAAGCATGAGATCGCGTGATGGTATACTTACTAAATTTCCCTGACTCACAATCGCCATCAAATTCGCCAATTCCCTCGGACTAGTGGTGTTTGTCCCTTGCAAATCTGGGAGTTGATTGCGAATTGTTGTGGCTGTTAATCCCCAAGTGCGGAAACGCTGGTTTAAAGCGTCTATGCCTCCCAGTCGGGCAATCAGCATATTTGTTGCCGTATTGTCGCTGATTGTAATCATTTTCGTGGCGACTTCCAGAGCAGCATACTGGGTTCCGGCTGATTTGTATTGCAGATTTCCTGAACCGCCAGCTACCATATCCTGTTGCATAGTCAGCATTTCATCCAGGCGAATTTTTCCCGCATCCACATCCTGGAAAAAAGCAATCAGAATCGGCACTTTAATCGTGCTAGCCGCTGGAAAACTGGTAGAGCCATTGACATCCACATAATTACCAGTATCCAAATCTACCAAGAAAACTCCTGGAGTGAGATTTGGATTAGTCGCCGCCAAATTTTGCACGGCATTTTTCAAAGGAATAATTTCCTGAGATAAGTATAGGCTAGAAGGTGAGGCTGGGGCTGGGGGAGTAGTTTGGTTAGGTTGTGGCTGTTCCCGCACCACATTAGTATTAGATTGCGATGTCGAATTTGGGCTGATTCGATTAGCGGGGTCTAATACTGATAATGCTGTGCCCACAATTACACCCATCCCAACACCCACAATCAACAAGCGCATAACATACAACATAGTTTTAGCCATTGGCTTTAACCGTGTTTTCCGTGATAAGCGCCTACTTGTTTTTGGTTTTTCCATCCGCACCGTTTTAACCATCACAGCACCTGGCCGAAAGGGAGGAATTTTTCCCTTCACACTAGGTATTGGTTTTACTGCTGCTGGCATAACTAATCCCGATTTTACCCTACGTGTAGCAATAGGGATTGGCGAAGGACTGATCTGATTTTTGGAGCGTGTTAACGCTGCTTCTCGTCCATTCGTAGCTTGCTGCTGACTGCTAGCTTTAACTTTCTTCTTTACCACTTTTTGAACTTTTTGTGGCCGCTGGCGGCGATTTAAGGGTTGACGCCGCGAGAAAGCTGTTAGTTCGTCACTTGACTCTGACACCGTTACTCCTTGTGACCCACTTGACTCTTTTCTTGCAGATTCCTGACCCAAAACTTAATCTCTAAGCAATATTAATACTCAAATTCCACTTTGCCACTAAGTAGCATTTTTTTGTTTAAGCTATGTTAAATATTTTGGGGGGATGATTGCGTATATATTAAACGAATAATTACAAGTTTTCACTATTCCTTTGGTTTTTAATGGCCCATTCTACCTGCTGCAAAATCCCTCGCAGCATGGCTACTTCTCCAGTTTTTAGGTGAGCGCGATTATACAGTTGGCGAAATTTTCCCATGCGACTAGCTGCCGTATGTGGATATACGTAACCAATTTTCAGTAATAGTGATTCTAATTGCTGGTAATATCCTTCCAAAATATCTAAAGATGCAAGTTCAGTTTGGGTTAAGGTCTGAGTCTCTGGTTGCTGGGCATATTGTGACAATTCATAACAACAAATTGCTACAGCAGTAGCTAAATTTAAGGCTACATAGTCTTGACTTGTAGGAATACCAACAAACCGCTGTGCATAATTCAATTCTTCATTGCTTAATCCCCGATCTTCCCTGCCAAAAATCAATGCTGTGGGTTTTTCTGGTTCCTCCAGTAACCAGGGTAGTGCCGTGCGGGGATTTTCTAAAGGTGTTTCCCAACTCCGAACGCGGCCAGTAGTAGCGATCGCCCTGACACATCCATGCAATGCTTCTGGTAAGGTCGCTACTAATACCGCAGATTCTAAAATTTCTTTAGCATGAACAGCCATTATCAAAGCTTCTGCCGACAGCGGATCGCATTGGGGATTTACTAATACTAAATTATATAGCCCAAAATTTTTCATTACCCTGGCGATCGCTCCGACATTTATCGGCCCAGCTGGCTCTACCAACACAATTCTTAATCCAGCCAAGCTCATTTTTTACCTCCTGCGATCGTCCCAAATGATATTTTTAGGCTAATTTTCAGTATTGCGTGTTCTGCTGAAAAATTTCCTTCACATCATTGTAAGTAACTTTGCATTCAAAGGTAAATCTTAACTATTCACGGAGTTTAAAATCACGAATTATCCAACACGGTACTACTTAATGGTGATGCACTCGCTCCAGCAACCATAACGAAGCGACAGTACCCACATAGTGAGCAGCAATCCCGGTGATATCTGCCACAGCCACAAAAACATCCATTGGTCGAATAATTCTGTAGGGGTCGGTGATGGCGACTCCTGGAGGTTGGGATATAGATTTAGCTACTAGCACTAACATTGTTGAGCTAGCACCTAAGAGAGTCAATAATATTCCTACTAAACCCACGATTATCCCCAGTCGGAGGATTTTAGTTGTATCTGGCTTACTAGGATGCAAAGCTGGATTAGGATTTTCTAGAGCTTTGCCTATGCGAGTGTAACGAAAATCCCAATAAAGACTGAATAACAACAGTACAATTCCGCATACAGCCCAAAATATACCAATGCTAAGACCAGCATTTTGTTGCTGAACAAAGCCACGACCAGTCAAGGCAAACAATAAAGAAAATACAGAAACTACTCCAATTGCCAATTGTGTCCAGAAAGTAATCCAGCCTGTAAGGCGAATATTATTACCAATTCCTCGTGTTTCTGGTGCGAGCGATCGCCCCGATGGTTCAATTTGCATATCATTTACCATTAAGCGCAATTACCTTAATCCCCCTACTGACAAGATTATTTCCATGATTCGTCCCATACCCCCACCCATAGGCATAATCATTTCAAAATCCTGGGGAATAAAGTTTTAATGTAATGGGCATGGGGCATTAGGCATTGGGTATTGGTTATTCCCCTTATCCTCATTCCCCAGCCCCCATAAGTTAAAATCCTGCCCAATGATGTGAAGGTTTCAAACTCAAGGATGATGAGTAATTAGCAATTAAATTGACAAAATCACACTATAAAGAGTGATATTAAGCGATAGATGGCGCTTATAAAGGACTAACGGGCATGATTAAATCTTGGATGGTGATTGGGGGCGTGGCTTTCTTGGTTGCTTTAGCAGCTAATGTGATTACGCCTAGCGATCGCCAGTGGTTCAAGCGCTTACAACGACCGAGATGGCTAACTTTTGAGGGTGCGATTCCAATTATCTGGACTGTAATATTTATTTGTGGTGCTTGGTCGGCTTATATTGTCTGGGAAAAAGACCCAGGAAGCACTTCAACTTGGTTAATCATGGGTTTATATCTGCTATTGGAAATTGTGACCATTGCCTATACACCTGTAATGTTTAGGCTTCGCAGTCTGAAAGTAGGCACAATTATCGGTGGCACAGGTTTTATCATTAGTGTTTTACTAATACTTGCAATCTTAGGTTTTTCTGGTTGGGCAGCATTACTACTAATTCCTTATTTACTGTGGAGTCCCATTGGTACTTATACCACCTGGAAGATGAGCAGTCTTAACCCTCAAGATGCCTAAGATTTACTCATCGTAGAGATATTACTAACTTGTGAGGTAACAATATTTAAGTTGCACGTCATGTTAAATTATTCTTGACCCAATCCCGAAAATTACGCATAGCTTGACTTCTCCCAATTGTTAAACACTGCTGAACATATTCATTTACTAATTCAATAATTGGGATATTAAGAAAATTAGGACTAGATTTAGATTTTATATATTTCCCTTCTTTTAGCAAGGAAATTTCTAACCCTTGTTGCGTATGTCGCCAAAGTTCAGGAACTCCTAAAAGTTCGTAATTTTCAAATCTAGTCCGAGAAGTAATATCAATTTCGATTGCTAAATCTGGTGGTGGATCTATATTTAAATCAATCCGATTTTTTCCAATTACAGCAGCTTGATTGTGAATATAAAAACTGGTATCTGGTTCTACTGCTTGCTGCATTCGCTCATTTTTTAGTGTTGTAGAACCAAAAGGCTCAAAATCAATTTGGAGTATTTCTAACAAGATTTTGACTAAATCACCAATAAGTTCTTTATCTTTTTCGTGTTCTGGTAAGGGAACTATAATTTCTAACCAGCCATGACTATAAGAAATACGTGCAGCACGCCTTTCTCCCATTTCTTCTAGAATATTTTCTAACTGTTGCCAACTAATATCTTTGAGCAACATTTGTTGACCAGGTTTGACAACGATTTGTTGCAGTTTTAAAAGCATATTACCTCAGAGAGTTGATGTATTAATTATTGTATGTAGCAAATTAAATTTAAAAATCAACTTTCTTAAAGTATATAGCTTCTGACTATAAGTGTAGAAAGTAGCCAAAATAAATCCTTGACAAAATATTTGGCTATTCTCATTTTGTCAGTAATTTTTAATTTTTACTTGTTAAAGGAATACAGATGGTAAACTCTGTCCCACATCCTGGGGTAGAATCAACTTCAATAGTTCCTGCGTGTTTGTCTACAACAATTTGATAAGCGATCGCCATTCCTAATCCGATTCCTTTGCCCACAGGTTTAGTGGTAAACATATGGTCAAATACCCTTTGCTTGACATCCTCACACATCCCAATGCCATTATCGTAAATTTGAACGATCGCACAATCACTTGATTTGTCGATTTGGGTTTGGAGCTTAATTTGATGAGGGTTGGTTTTAAGCTTCTCAAAACTTTGTTTTTGGCTGGCTTCTTCCAGTGCATCGATCGCATTTACCAGAACATTCATAAATACCTGATTGAGTTGCCCCGCGTAGCATTCTACTAGGGGTAAATCAGCGTATTTCTTAATGATTTGAATTTCTGATTGATTAGGCGTGGCTGTTAGGCGATGATTCAGAATCATCAGAGCGTTGTCTAATCCTTCGTGAATATCCACAAATTTCATGTCTGCTTCATCGAGGCGCGAGAAATTACGCAGTGACAGCACAATTTCACGAATGCGCTTGGTTCCTACTCGCATTGATGCCATTAGCTTGGGTAAATCTTCTGCTAGAAACTCAATATCAAGGTCTTGGGCGCGATCGCTAATTTCGGCTGTCGGATTTGGGTAGGTTTGTTCATAAAGCTTGAGCAAATCAAGAATACCTGCGCTGTATTCACTGGCATGGTTGAGGTTGGCATGAATAAAATTGGCAGGATTATTGATCTCGTGTGCCACTCCAGCAACCATTTGTCCCAAACTAGACATTTTTTCGGTATGGATGAGTTGAGCTTGGGTATTTTGCAATTCTTTCAAGGCTTTGCTGAGTTCGTGAGCCTGTTGGCTGGAAACCAAGGCGCGATCGCGAATCTGTTCATATAGTTGCACTTGTCGCCATGCACTAATCAATCCAACTAGTAGCAATCCTCCCAAAACCGTAGCCAACAGGTTCAAAGCTTGCAATGGTGATTCAATATTTTCTTGTGGCACAACTAAAGCTACTGACCAATTTGCTTCTTTTAGGGGGGTATAAGCAACATAGCTCCATTTACCATCTAGTTGAGCAAATTCAATGTTTGTGCGTTTAGCTACCATTTGTTGAACAATTTCAGCTAGCCTAGGATTGGGCGAGTTGAGGAAACTCTCGGCGGCTTTTTCAGGTGTGCCAATTAGTTCTGTATTGGGATGGGCGATGGGAACTCCTTGAGAATTTAGCGCAAAGGCGTAGCTACCTTTACCTTGATGTAAATTGCTGATCACTTCAATTACTCGGTTAATTGGAATACCTCCCATTAATACACCTGCTGGTTTTGTGGCTGTTTGGGCAGCAATCGGCGAACTAATTTGAATCTGTAACTGATTGCTTGTACGGCCAATAATTGGATCGGCAGCTATCGTCTCACCTACTATACTCCGCTGAAAAAATTCTCGATCTTTAACATTTAGACGACCTCCTTGAGTATTAATTAATGCACCATCTGGTATGCTCAACGACATGAGCAAAAACGTTTGTAGCCGCTTCACCTCAGATTGTAAGTAAGGTTCCATCACAGACCAATCTAGCGATCGCACCACTGGAGAATTTGCCAAAGTCTTAATTTCTGTCTTCCGAATGGCTAACCAGTTATCAATATCATTCTCACCTTGCTGTGTTTTTAAAAGTGCTTGCTCCTTGAGACTATTAAGCAACAATCCCTTAATAATCTTGTAACTAGTAATAGCTGTAGTACTAATACTAATGGACAGAATCACTACAATTGATAGTAATAATAAATTTCGCGATCGCCATTTCAATGAGTAATAATTTTTATTGGGTGGAGCATACCATTGTGACGCGGCTTTGAACCATATTTTCCGCAAATTAAACATTATCATCGATTTATTCCGAGTTAAAATTTAAAAACCAAAAATTAAGCGTCTTGAATACTAAATAAAGTACTCATTACTCATTACTCATTACTCATCATTGTTGTTGAGTAGAGATTTGAATGATAAACTCCGTACCCTTACCAAGTTCTGAAGTGCAAGAGAGTGAACCACCATGTGCTTCTACGACAATTTGACGAGCGATCGCTAATCCCAATCCAGTGCCTTGTCCTACAGGTTTGGTGGTGAATAAATGGTCAAATACTTTTTGTTTAATCTCTGGTGACATTCCCACGCCATTATCGGCAATCTTAATCAAAACATCCTTACCTGAGTCTGCTACACAGGTTTGAATGGTGATGCAATTGGGGTTGTCTAGAATCGCTTCCAAACTCCTCTCTGTATTGTATTGCTCAAGTGCATCAATGGCATTTGCTAACAAGTTCATAAACACCTGATTAAGTTGTCCAGCAAAACATTCCACTAGGGGGAGTTTGCCATAATTCTTAACCACCTCAATTGCTGGACGATTTTCGTTAGCCTTTAAACGATGTCTAAGAATCAAAATAGTGCTGTCAATGCCTTCATGAATATCAAAGGGAACTTTATAATCCTTATCTGCTCTGGAGAAGGTTCGCAAACTGGTACTAATACTGCGGATACGGCTAACACCTAATTTCATCGAATCCAGCAATTTAGGTAAATCTTCAAGTAAATAATTTAGGTCAATAGCATCAATTTCGTCTTCAATCTCTGAGCCAGGATTGGGAAACTTTTGTTGATAAAGCTTAATTAGTGCAAACAAGTCTTTGATATAATCTTTGGCTGGTTCTAAATTGCCAGCAATGAAGCCAACAGGATTATTAATTTCATGTGCCACCCCAGCAACTAAATTACCAAGAGCAGACATTTTTTCACCTTGAACCAATTGCAATTGCATCGTTTGGAGTTCTTGCAACGCTTGTTCTAATTGTTGCTTTTGCTGTTGCAATAATTGTTGTGCTTGTTGAGGTGCAGTGATATCTTCACACGTGCCAAGGATGCCAAAAACATTTCCTTGTCGATCTTTTAGGGGAATTTTATTTGTATTTGACCAGATTTGTTTTCCGTCTGCTTGCAGCAATGTTTCGATAATGTTGAGTTGAGCTTCTCCAGACTCTATAACTTGGCGATCGTACTCTACATACCAATCTGATTCCTCACGAGTCCAAGAGAGATCGTAGTCTGTTTTCCCAATAACATTTTCTGGCACTCCTACACCTGAAATTTCAGCAAATTTCTGGTTGCAGCCTAAATAAACACTATTGCGGTCTTTCCAGAAAACAGACTGGGGAATATTGTCCATAATTAACCGCAAGAATTGTTCAGTCTGTCTCAGGTTTTCTGAAGTATCTTGTGCATGTTGATAAAGTCGGGCGTTTTCTAGGGAGATTGCAGCTTGAGTACATAACAGATTGAGAACTTCGACGCGATCGCTAGTAAACGCCCCAGTGGTAAGATTGTTTTCTAAATATAAAATCCCCAACAGTTTACCTTGATACAAAATCGGCATACACAGCAAGCTTTTGGGTTGCTGACGAATGATGTAATGGTCAGCTATCAGCGCCGGAGACAATGTTGCATTAAAGATGACGCTAGTTTGTAGGCTGCGTTTGACGGCGTAAATCAGGCTATGGGGAACCTCTGCGCTATCTTCCACAAAAATGGACTGTAGCACGGTTGATTGCTGCCCAATTTCAGTAGTAGCCTCAATTACCAATCTATCTTCTTTAAGTAGTAGTAAAACACACTTATCTGCTCCAGCATTTTCAATCACAACTTGCAACAGTTTAGTAAGTAATTTATCTAGTTCGATTTCACTAGAGAGAGTCTGAGATGCTTTGATAACTGTTGCCAAATCTAGCATTACTGATGCACTACTGCTAGAAGTTATTGATTTACTGATACTTGGATGGAAGGTAGCAATGCTGTCAATATTTGCGATCGTCTCATTATGCGTGAGTGGCGATCGCATCTGTTGTAAAATAGGAGCTAGCAATTTTGGATAATGCTGTTCTAAATCATCGACTTTAGCTTTAGCGCCCCAGTGGGTGTAGCAATAATAAGCATTAATCAAATACTCTTGTGCAATGCGTTCTTTGCCCCATTCTAAATAAAACTTGGCTGCGAGTTCGTTGGCGAGAGCTTCTTCATTGAGGTATTCATTTTCTTTGGCTTTCGCAATGGCGCGATCGTATGACTCGATTGCATCCATATACTTGCCAGAAATTCTTGCTATTTCCGCAGATAATAATAGATAGCGATGTAGAAAGTTTGTTGGGCAATTCTCCGCCCAGGTTTTTTGGATTTGTTGATGCTCTCTGATAATTTCCCAATATTGCTTTTTCTTCTCTAATGTCGCATTAGGATAAACTGCTATCAAACTGAGTGGATAATAGAAATGATATTGAATAATTGGGAAAAATCCAGAGTTAGAAGCAAGGGTTTTATCAGCTTCTTCTGCCGCTTTGACTGCATCTGCGTAGCGGCCATAAAGGTATGACAATTGGATTTTGAGAAAGCAGTACCAATTAATTCCATGCTCAAAGTTATTCTTCTGTCGCCAAACTTCTATATAAGGAATATCTTCGCCATTGTAATCATCTAATAAATCGGTGTTTTTAGCTATATCTTGCAAGTTCAATAAAAACTGCCGCTGTAAAGTAAATGCATACAGCATATTGGTATCATTTACCTGTTGTACATAGCCCAGATATTTCTCAGTTTCCGTGTAGACATCCGAGAGGCGATCGCCTTTAATTAACATTGCCCAAATCAGGAAAGAAACTGCCCAAACCCCAAACACCAAATTTCCAGTTTCTTGACTGACTTGGAATGATTGTTGAGAAATTGGCAAATTTGTTTTTAAATGCTGATTATAAGGGTTAATTGTGTGTGCAAAGATATTATTACTCTTAGGTATAAATTGAGTACTATTAAAATGGTGATCAACTTTTAGTGCTAGTGTACCGAACTCATAAGCAGTTTGATAATTACCTTGATTTGCCAGACTCATTCCATATAGACAGTAAGCAAAACCAGAACTTTCTGCATTGCCATATTTCAACGATAAACTGATCATTAATAGAGGCATCAAACAACTAAGATTTTGATCTCCTCCCATATAAGCAGCTGCCCAAAGGTCAGCTAAAAGACCCATACAAACTTTCTTATCTGGATCTGTCATTTCAGGCAAATCGAATAAATCTGCTGTCCGAATCGTTTGAAGTGTAGCTTGTAATTCTTCAAGTTCAGTTTCGATAGCAGCTTGTTGTTTTTCAGAAGTGACTGGCAAATGCATCCCCATGATGCTCAAACCTTTTAACCCAGCTTCAAAGCCAGATTCTATATTTTCGCCCTGAGTCATTTTCAGATACATCTGAATTCGATAAATATCTGCTTGTTCAAACTTATCCTGACAATGATATAATCCTAAATTAAATAATCTCTCTGCTTCATCAAAATTACCAGTCAAATATTCACATTCCGCAGATTCTCGATGTAATCTAAAGGTTAGTTGATAGTTAGTCAACCAACTTTGTTCTATTAATAAATCTCTACCTAACGTGAAATATTTAACGGCTGCTCTATAAGCAGTGGAAGCTTTAGCTTTCTTCCCAGCAATTAAATTGAGTTGAGCTAGTTCATATTTTGAGGATTGCTCATCAATTATGTCAATTCCCTCATTTAACTGATTAACAATATCAAAAATGCTGCCTTCAAGTGCGGATGGTGATGTATTGTTTAATAGTAATTGCCCAATTTTTAAATGAGTAGCTTTTCTTTGAGATTCAGGAATTAGAGAGTAGGCAGCTTGCTGAACACGGTCATGGAGAAATTTGTAAGAACAGGAGTCAGGAGAATTGGGTTGTATAAATTCTGATTCCTCTTGATAGAATTTGTAGACCTCATTGGTAGGAATAATCAACCCATCTTGCATAGCTTTCCAAAAATCTGCGGATGTTTCCACCTGAGATTTTTCATAGACGATCGCTAATGCCACTAAATCAAATTGGTTTCCTACACAAGCCGCTAACTTCAAGACTGCTTGAGTTCCAATTGATAACTTTTGCAGTTGAATTGCCATGAACTCTACGACATCATCGGTCAAAGCGAGCGATCGCACCTGAGCAACATCACATTCCCATCCCCTTTGACTTCCTCCCTGTGGGGAGTGATGGGAGTTAAATGTAATTAGTTGATCTTGATATAGAGCTTTGAGAAACTGGGTACTGAAAAAAGGATTGCCTTTAGTTTTACTTAATACTAACTCTGTTAATGGTGCAGCTAATATTAAAGAACAATTCAATGTATCTGCAACCAAATGATTAATAGAAATCTGATCCAGGGGCGATAAAGTAATCGTATTGACTGTAGCGCCTAACTTCTGAATCTCTTCCAAAGTCAACATCAGTGGATGTACTGGGTTGACTTCGTTATCTCGATAAGCACCAATTAACAGTAGATAACCAATGTCAACTTCACTCATTAACAAGTGCATTAACTTTAAAGAAGCAGAATCAGCCCATTGCAAATCATCAATAAAGATCACCAATGGATGTTCTCTTGTCGTGAAGACTTGAGTGAACTTCAAAAACAGCGAATTGAAGCGATTTTGTGCCGCACTCCCAGAAAGTTCCGAGGCTGGAGGCTGTTTACCAATGATACTTTCCAGTTCTGGAATCACCTCAACCATCACTTGTCCGTTCTCACCCAAAGCAGAGAGAATTTTGCACTTCCACTGCTCGAATTGAGCGTCGGTTTCACTCAGCAGTTGCCCGATTAAGTCTCGGAAGGCTTGGACAAAAGCAGAGAAAGGGATGTTGCGCTGGAACTGGTCAAATTTACCTTTAATGAAATAACCCCGTTGTCGCACAATTGGCTTGTGGACTTCGTTCACCACAGCAGTTTTGCCAATCCCAGAGAAACCTGCAACCAACATAATTTCAGTACTTCCCTGACTGACTCTCTCAAAGGAATCTAGTAAGCTTTCAACTTCGGCTTGGCGACCGTAGAGTTTTTCTGGGATGATGAAGCGATCGCAAATATCCCTTTGTGCAATTGGAAAACTCTCAATTCTACCCGTATTCTCCAGTTGCTCTAAACATTGTTCTAAATCATACTTTAGCCCTAATGCACTCTGATAGCGGTCTTCAGCATTTTTCGCCATCAATTTCATTACAATGTCACAAAGAACTTCGGGAATCTCCTCTTCCCCCCTGCCTCCCAAAGGTTCCGGTTGCTTGGCAATATGACAGTGAACCAACTCCATCGGATCATTAGACTGGAAAGGTAGCTCTCCGGTAAGTAGTTCATAGAAAGTGATACCAAGGGAGTAGTAATCACTGCGATAGTCAATTCCGCGATTCATCCGCCCGGTTTGTTCCGGGGAAAGGTAGGCGAGAGTACCTTCTAATACATTAGGACTGTGAATTTCCTGGGTTTCTCTAGGTAAAAGAGAGGCAATACTAAAATCAATTAACTTAATTTGCTTAGTTTCCGGGTTAATCAGGATGTTGGCAGGTTTGATGTCCTTGTGGATAATTCGATGGCGATAGAGTCCGTCAAGAATATTGCTCAGAGCGATCGCAATTTCCAAGAACTCTGCCAGAGTATATTGGTTGCTCCCTATTTTTTGGTTCATCCAATCTCTGAGGGAAATACCACCAAAATCTTCCATCACCAAAGCATAGCTGTTGCCGTAAGGTTCTAGACTGTAGGGATGAACAATACCGGGTAAGTCAATATTTTTAGCGATCGTGTACTGATTACGGAACAGCAACAGTTCATTGAAGGTGGGATACTCCTGCTGAAGCAGTTTGATGACAACTGGAAGTTGATCAGCCTCTCGAACTGCACGGTAAACTAAGGTTCTAGAGCCTGTATAAAGTTGTTCGGTAATTCGATAGTTCAAAAGCTTGTCCATCGGTTCAACTGCTGTATTCATACTTGATCAACTCTTGTGAAATCAGCTATTTATTTAAAGTAGTCTGCCCAAAAACCAGCTTTTTCTAACTCAGTTTTGTTTTAGGTGTAGGCATAGCCCATCGTAGACATCGCATCTAACCTGCGTGATGTGTCTTAACTCTCAAGCAAAACTCCGGCTATTTCCGGTAAAATCAAGTTCTGAAGACAGTTTTAGAAATAGCTGCTATAGATGAAACGATCAAAAAGCTAATTATCTTCAAGAGGTTGAATAAAACAAACATGACTACAGCGGTTGATATTGGTACTCTAATTACGTCCTCTCCTGACATTCGGGGTGGCAGACCGATCATTACTGGAACAGGACTAACCGTGCGTCGGATCATTCTTTGGTATAAACTTGGTCTGATGCCAGAAGAGATCCTCAATCGAATTGGACATCCAACGCTAACTTTGGCACAGATATATGCTGCTCTGACCTACTATCATGCCAACCGCGAAGACGTTGAATTAGACATTGCAGCAGAAGAAACTGAGACAAAATTGTTTGAGCAAGAGCATTTTAACTCCCAACTTATTAAGTAATCATGCTTCTGCTCTATCTAGATGAGGACTCGATGGATCGGGATCTCGTAACTGCGCTTCGGTCACGGGGAGTAGATGTGATTACAGCCAGTGATGCAGGAATGCTTGGGTATAGCGATGCAGACCATTTGGACTATGCAACCAGTCTTGAACGTGTTTTGTACTCTTTTAACAAAGGAGACTTTTATCGTTTGCATATAGAATATCTGACAGAAGGCAAAAGTCATGCTGGAATCATCCTTGCCTCTCAACAACTTTACTCAATTGGTGAGCAGATGAGACAACTACTACAACTAATATCAACAAAGTCTGCCGAAGAAATGCAAAATAATCTGGAATTTCTCAAGAGATAAATTCAGTTTTATTTTAAGCGTAGCCGCAGCCCATCGTAGACATCGCATCTAACCTGTGTGATATATCTGTAGCTCCTCAAGTAAAACTCCCGATATTTCCGGTAAAATTGGTAACGTGCTAAACTGCTGGGCGCATTGGCAACGAAATTTTTGGCATGGAATTTGAGTGGAATCCAGATAAAGCTGTGATCAACCTGAGAAAGCATAATGTATCTTTCTCAGAAGCCACGACCGTATTTGAGGACTCGTTATCTGTGACATTTCCTGACCCTGATCATTCGATTGGGGAAAACCGCTACATTATTATTGGAATGTCTGGGTCAGAGAACTTATTGGTTGTCTCCCACACTGACCGAGAAAATCGCACTCGAATCATCAGTGCTAGAAAAGCCACCCGCCAAGAAAGGAGGTTTTATGAAGAAGGAAATTGACGAGCTAGAAGACGAACTACGTCCTGAATACGACTTCTCGAAGATGGTAGGAGGTGTAAAAGGTAAGTATGTTGAGCGATACCGAGCCGGGACAAATTTAGTCCTTCTAGAGCCTGACGTTGCCCAAGCTTTTCCGACGGATGCATCCGTGAATGAGGCATTGCGATTATTAATCCAAATTGCTCAACGCCAGCAGCCTAACAACCCAATAATTCGTAATTCGTAATGACGCTCCTACGTCGCTAACGCTGCGCTAACGTAATTCGTAGACATTGCATTTCACTTGTGTTATGCGTCTTAACTCTCAAGCAAAACTCCCGCTATTTCCGGTAAAATCAAATTCTGAGGACTGTGGATTTGGGAGAAATTAGGGGTGCCTACACTTGGTGTTAACATTGACCACATCGCTACCATCCGGCAAGCACGGCGGACGGTGGAACCAGATCCCGTGGCAGCTGCGGTGCTGGCAGAATTAGCGGGTGCTGACGGGATTACGGTGCATCTGCGCGAAGATCGGCGGCATATCCAAGATAGGGATGTGCGGATATTGCGGCAAACAGTGCGATCGCATCTCAATTTAGAAATGGCCGCTACAGATGAAATGCTAGCGATCGCTCTCGATATCAAACCAGATTACGTGACCTTAGTCCCCGAAAAGCGCGAAGAAGTCACAACAGAAGGCGGACTAGATATTACCCTCCAAATTGCTAGAATAGGTGAGATAGTCGATAAATTGCAAAGCGCTAGCATTCCAGTTAGTTTATTTATCGATGCTGAACCAGCACAAATCGAAGCATCTGTCAAGGTACAGGCGCAATTTATTGAATTGCACACCGGACAATACGCTGAAGCTAAGGATGAGACAAATCGCCATCGAGAATTAGCCATATTAGCGAAAGGGTGTGAACAAGCGATTCAAGCTGGATTGCGAGTCAACGCTGGGCATGGACTCACTTACTGGAACGTCTATCCGGTGGCTGCGCTTCCCGGCAT
>JBGTMK010000487.1:0-3397 GCA_041743605.1 Nostoc sp. | reverse complement strand
CTGAGTCTTTTCCGGCGATAAGGTCAGTTAGCCCGGATTTGGCTAACAAGTCTGCTTGAACTAGCCAGTTTTTGGCATTGAAATATAAGGTTGTCATGGTTCTGTTGTTTGTTAAAGTCTTGATTTTCCTGGCTTGATGTTGATTTTTAGCTAAATCTAGACAAATCCAGGTATCCAGTTAGGGGTTCGCCTTAACTTCACTTTCTGGCTTCTGTTGCCTTTGTTGGGTGGCTGTTTTTGGCTTGCATCTTCAATATAGCTCGAAAACTCGAATACTCAAGTACTCCAAAAGTAATATTTACTTATACTTTGGCGATAATTAAGAAAATTAATTAATGAGTATTTGAGCTATGGAGGAAAAGAAAAAACCAGGAAGACCATCTACCAATAAAGATGACCCTGTTTATGTCCGTGCCAGAGTGCCACGAGAACTTCACAAATCTTTCAAGCTTGCTTGCACAGAAGATGATTTGGTTATGGAAGATGTAGTCAAGGATTTGATTAAAGACTGGCTTACAAGAAGAGGCAAGAAAAATTCAGCTTAGATTTCGGAGTATTAGAGCTATATAATAAGTTAGAGTCCTGTAACTTCTCCCAATTTTCAGTTTGAGAGGAGGTGACATGAATGAAGGCAACGTACAGAACTTCAATTACTTGAAAAACTATCAACTTTTATTAAGTAATTTCAAGTAAAAGTCAGGTCTTGTTAGATAGAAGACGACCAGAAGTTCTGTAAGATCAGGCTATTACCTAAATCAAGCTTGTAAAGGAGGTAAATATACAACAGCACCAAAAATTAAAAGGGCAAAGCGCTACTAGGTAGTAAACGTTTTGCCCGATGTAGAAAATTAAATATTTCAAATTACTTGGAAGCGGGGTTTATCTCTAGACGACCAAAGAAGTGGAAGGAAGGTCAGATGTCTAACCACTAATTGGCAAAAGAGACTAGTCCGCGCTGCTTACTCATAATTATATATGAGTTGCTGTGGCAATTTCAAAATTTCTGCTTGCAGATTTTGGCAGAAAAATTCATTAAATTGTTTTTTTCGCTCAATCAAGGGCAAATTCAAGAAATACAGCGAATTATGTAGATATAAGGTAAAGCAGCGCGATAACCCCCTCCAAATACTAAAAACCAACGTATTTGAGGGAAAAAGCTGTGATTAATAGCAACTACGAACTGCAAAAAAGTCAGTTTAAATTCGCTGTCAACACGTGTGGCACAAACAAAGACTGGGACTTTAAGAAGCTGGCCGGCAACTTCGTTGATGTAGAAGGCACTCTAGCCGATGTCCAGCACCACATAAAAGCAGGTCACGCCATCTGTGCCGGATTGTTAGGCGGGAAATGGCGCAGTAAGGCCAATGTGATCGGTTCTCAATGGTTGCTCCTCGACATTGATAATTCTAATATCGCCCGTGATGCTTATGAAAAGCCAATTAAAGACGAGAATGGAAATTCTATCAAAGTTTACGATCACCAATTAACGATCGAAGAAGCCCTAGCCCATCCCTTCATTAAAAAACACTGTGCTTTAATTTACACCACAGCCAGTCACAGACCAGAATGGCATAAATTCCGGTTGGTTTTCCTTCTCCCCGAATATGTCCAAGGTGCTGATACTGTAGAAGCTTGTACGCGCTTCCTCATGCAGCAGTTGCCCCATGATCCAGCTTGTAAGGATGCAAGCCGTGTATTTTACGGCAGCACAGAGGCAGAATTCCCCCTGGTCAACCCTGAAGCCACTTTACCAGCAGAATGGATAAGTGAAGCTCTAAAGATCGCGCAGCAGGAGCGTATTGAGTATCAGCTAAGAATTCAAGAAATTGAGTCACGGCGTAAAGAGTGGCGTGAGATTTCCCTCACTGAAGGCTGGGATATTGACCAGCTAATCCAGAACGCGCTTTCATTCATCCCACCACGTACCCCAGGAAGCGGCAACTACGACGAATGCCGTCAGGTGTTGATGGCACTGGTTAACCATTATGGGGCATCTGAAGCAGAAATCATCGCCGAACAGTGGTCGCCCAGTATCAAGGGTTCAACTTGGAACATCCACGCCAAGATTCGCAGTTTTAGACGTGGGGGAATTACGATCGGAACACTGTTTCACATTGCAAAACAGTATGGTTTTCGCTTCCCGCAACGGCAGTATGAATATAACGAACGCGACCAAGGGGTAATTAGCCGTGAACAGTGGGAGCTTGGGCGAGTCAGAGAAGACTTGAGCAGCTTCCAAAATTTATTGAAGCAAGCGTTGTTTACCGCCGTAGGCATCGCTCCATTTTCTTCGATATTTAAAGGATTTAAAGCCCCACCAACACCAAAGCCCTTACCCGAAATTGACACGCCTTCGCCCAATGTAATTATTTACAAGCCCGGCAATATCCCGTACATAACTGAAGTTACAGGCAATATCTCTATCTCCTGCCAGCCAGAGGAACATATTGCTGCTTGGGTGGAAGCTGTTTCTAAAGGCTGGACGCAAATTTTAGATAATTCCCACCCTGGACTGGGCAAGTCTTACAACGCTGGACAACTGACGGCGGGGCTATTTGGCGTTGATAAACTAATTTACCAGGATGCAAACCATAGAAACCCGTCCACACTGCCCATTGAGACTAATTTTGTTGACTTACCAGTGCGACACAACGGCTTTAAACTTGACCCCACCCGCAAAACTCCTACAGGTGAGGACTTTAAACTGTGGACTAAAGGGGGTGAGACTGCCGACACTGATGGCAATTGTCACAGAACTTACTTATTTAACGCCTTCCGCAACAAGAATTTTAGCAGCCTTGATTTTGAAGAGAGCGGTATTAGTCCCATCTGTGGCGGTTGTTCCCTTAAAAATCAGTGCCGTTTTGCTTACGGGGACGGTTTTGGATTCCGCTTTCAAAAGCGCACAGTTATTCAAAATTATTCCGAACTCAGAGCGCACCCAGACTCTACACCTGTCACTTTAACTAACGCTGCTGACCAAACTTTCACCGTTGGGCGGTTATGGGAAGAAGCTGGTACACTCATCAAGCCCGTGCGTAATGTTGATGTGAACCGAGGCGATTTTGAAACTACTGTCGGCAAGCTGCTACTGTTAGAACCAAATCTTCTATCACAGCTGCAACCTGCACTAAAAGTTTTACACCAACTGCTTACTCAGCAAATTAAACCGAATGACCGCTACGGCTTTGATGATGCCAGCATCCGTGCGCTGCTGCCCCCTTTCCCCACAGGCTTAGATATCGAAACGATTCGCCAAGCCTCAGAACCTGATTTAACTTTCTTAGAAGACTTGGACTCAATTGATATTACCCAAGATAAACAACTCAAAAAAAGTTCTGCCGCTCGTTATGCTGCCAAAAAGGTAGTTAAAGACAGCGCACGAACGGCAGGCAGA
>JBGTMK010000486.1:0-2469 GCA_041743605.1 Nostoc sp. | reverse complement strand
CCTTATACCTTCTAGTGATGCTCTCAGTCCTTGGCTTGTCATAGTCTCAGGCTGAAACTTGTAGTATAGTATATGCTTAAGAGGGCATCTATATGTAAATGCACCAGGGTAGATTTTCGTAGACCTTCTTTAAGAAGACATACTCGCTGGCTAAAGTAGCGTTGGGTTAAATAGGAGTTTAGAATCTAGATTGGCTTATGGCTTCGTTTGTGAGCCTTTTTATAGATATCTAATTCATCAGAGGGTGCAGTTGTTCTTCTAAATTTGTAGCAATTGCAGAGTCATTTAGTGTTTATCTGGACTATTTGCGGTTATGGAGATGGTCTTTAATGATACTTGTTTTAAGTATGAAAGTTTAAAACTATACAATATAAATTCAAAATTATACAAAACTCATACAATACTTATACATTTTATAAGCATTACGATGGCTGAAGTTTTCACAAACTTCATGGAAAATTAACTTTACACAAGTACTACAGTAGCGATCGTACTCAGCAGAGACGCGCGTGAATACATCTCAACAGAAACACGTAAAGCAAAACTGACGCAACAGCGAATCGCCCAATCAATAAATAGGCAGCATTATGGTTACAGTTCCCGCTACTACTCCTAAAATTCTGATCGTCGATGATGATTTCGGTGTGCGAAATCTCGTCTATCGTTTTTTAAGTCGGAAATATCAAATAGAGTCCGCAGCAGATGGTAAGACTGCCTTATCGTTGTTTGAGCAATTTAATCCAGCTTTAGTAATTCTGGATTGGAATTTGCCGGATGTTACTGGTTATAGCCTCTGCCAAGAAATGCAGAGTCGTACTAATGTTTTAGTGCTGATACTGACTAGTAGGACTGACGAGGCTGATAAAATTAGAATCTTAAGCGCAGGTGCTGATGATTTCATGACTAAACCGTTTAGTCTTGCAGAAATTGAAGTTAGAGTAGAAGCTCTTTTGAGACGGATACGCTACATCAACCCCTCCCCAACACAACGGATCGTTTTCAAGCAGCTAGCAATTAATCCAGAGGGTCGAGAGGTAACACTTAACGATAAACCTCTCGCCTTAACAGCGTTGGAATTTAATATCTTACATTTTTTGGCAAGTCATCCTAATCAAGCTTGGAGTCGCCCACAGCTAATCCAAAAAATTTGGGGTTGCGACTACGTAGGAGATGGACGGGTAGTTGATGTGCATATTGGTCAGTTGCGTAAGAAGATGGAAGTCGATACCAGCGTACCGGAGTTTATTAAAACTGTGCGGGGTTATGGTTATAAGTTTGAAGCCCCCGATGAGATTAGTAATTCGTAATGACGCTCCTGCGTCGCTAACGCTGCGCTAACGTAATTCGTAATTCGTAATTAATGAGTACTTGCACCGTTGTTTATTAATGGAGACAAAAAAGCGCATTTCTGGATGGGGTAATAATTATCAATTATCATGACATCTGACTTACCTAAATACTTTTACTGAGGCTTGTCCCTATAACTTGGGTTAATTTAGGACGCTGATACAAACTGATTTGGTGATTTCGTGTCTGCTCAAGCCTCAGACAGTAACTTTATTGCTTTTAATATATCGTCTCAAGATAAGTTCCAACAAAATCAAAATGTACAGACTTTAACCGAAGTTTCACCCATAGGTAAAATTTGGGATAAACACAGAGCTAATACTGATAAAGTCTTGCATTATTACGCCAAAGCAGAGGAAGATTATTTTCAGCAATATGCTTGGCGGATGAGAATGTGTTCCGAATTGCTGGAATTTCAATTAGTGCCAGACGAATCAGAAAGTATTCTCAAGTTAAAGCTATTGGATGCCCGATTCTGTAGGGTTCGTCACTGTCCGATTTGTCAGTGGCGGCGATCGCTAATGTGGAAAGCAAGAGCTTACAAAATTCTCCCACAGGTTGTAACTGATTACCCCAAGCATCGTTGGCTATTTCTCACCTTGACTGTAAAGAATTGCCAGATTGAGGAACTCAGGGAAAACTTGGATTCCATGAATAAAGCTTTTAAGCGATTCACTGAATTGAAAGCATGGCCTGGGAAAGGCTGGGTAAAGTCCATAGAAGTGACTAAAGGTAGAGATGGAGTCTCAGCACATCCGCATTTACATATTTTGGCAATGGTGCCGCCTTCCTATTTTAGTCATGGGTATCTTTCTCATGCCAAATGGGTAGCGTTGTGGCAGCAGTGCTTACGGATTGATTACCAGCCTGTTGTTCATACTAGCGCGATCGCAAAACATCATAACCCATCACTACTTATCCCTGAAATTCTCAAGTATCAGGTGAAAGAGTCAGATTTGGTGGGTGATAGAGAATGGTTTTTAGAGTTAACCCGTCAACTGCATAAAAGTAGAGCGATCGCTGTTGGGGGTATACTCAGGCAGTATATGCGCGAATTAGAGGAGAAAAACCAAGACCTCATTGATGAAAATGAAGAGACAGACGAGGTGGATGGAGAAAGTT
>JBGTMK010000485.1:0-12477 GCA_041743605.1 Nostoc sp. | reverse complement strand
TAATGAGAAATTAACCAAGTGATCTTTCTTAAACTTAAAGAGAAAGCCCCGTCAAAAGTCGGGGCTAATACGTGCTATTTTTTCATTCATAGTACAATTATACTACTAAGCTGGCATTAAAAACAAAGCCCAAGAGTAGTGAGGGACAAACTAGCATAAGCTTTAACGAAAGTGGAATTATGTAAAGTTTTCCCTAAAATCCAAGTTTTTTGGTTGGTTTAGCTAACAAGCTTCTCTCCTTTCAGCATCCGCGCGGCGGCTTCAAGTAGAGCTTCTTCGAGATAAGGCTTAGTAAAGTAGCCACTAGCACCGAGTTGAGCTGCTATTTGTCTGTGCTTATCTGCACCCCGTGAGGTGAGCATTGCGATCGGTAAGTGGTTGAGGTTAGAGTCTTTCTGGATGCGAGAAAGTAATTCCAGTCCATCGCAACGGGGCATTTCGATGTCGCAAAATACGATATCGCAAGGCAGACCGGAGCGAAGTTTATCCCAAGCTTCCTGCCCATCACGCGCTTGTTCTACGCGATAACCTGCCTTATTAAACGTTAGGGACAGCAACTCTCGGACTGTAATCGAGTCATCGACAATCAGCACTGTCGGGTCAATCTTCGCAGGAGAGGTGTCTGGAGGAGTAGCTTTTTGTTGCCAAGAATTGCCACCAGTTTGTGTAGAAATCCGTCCCTGGAAGATGTCAATTATTTCTAGCACATCAGCAATGGGCATAATCCGACCATCACCCAAGACTGTAGCACCAGCAACACCAATGGGTTTAGGCGCTGGCCCTTCAAATTGCTTAATGACAATTTCTTGTTCGCTCAACACCAGATCAATCTGTAGAGCAATCAGGGTATTTGCCGATCGCACCACAACCACAGAAACCATATCATCATCTCGCGTGCCGCCATAGACATTACCGCGACTGATTTGGCGATTGAAAGTTAAAAGTTCCTTTAGAGGTCGGAATGGCAGTACCGTATCGCGCCAAGAAATAAATGATTGCCCATTGGCATCGTGCTGAATATTTTTGACTGGGATATCCAGCGTATCTTCTACACCATCCATCGGGAAGGCAATCCTGGCTCTATCAGAGACGCAGCAAAGAGCTTTACAAATACTCAGAGTCAGTGGTAAACGAATGGTGAAGGTGGTTCCCTTGCCGATCGCAGAATCGGTGTTAACTGTCCCACGAATTTCGCTAATCTCGGAACGCACTACGTCCATACCTACACCACGACCGGAAATTTCATCTGCTTGGTCTTTAATCGTAAAACCAGACTGGAACAGCAGATCGTAGACTTCCAGACGAGACATGGCTTTTGCTTGCGCTCCTGTAATCATGCCAATCTTCACCGCCTTCGCCTTAACCTTTGCTGAATCGATACCTGCGCCATCATCGCCTACAGAAATGATGGTTTGGTTGCCTTGGTGGAAGGCGCGGATGGTAATGATTCCCACAGGTGGTTTACCAGCAGCTTGTCGTTGTTCTGGTGTTTCAATACCGTGAGCGATCGCATTATTCAACATATGAGTCAGCGGATCGGTGAGATGATCCAAAATCATCTTGTCAATTAAGGTATCGCCACCTTCAATCACCAACTCAACTTGTTTGCCACACTTGATAGCGTTGTCACGCACTCCTCGCCGCCAGCGATCAATAGTTTGGGCAAAAGGCACCATTCGCGCTCTAGTTAATCCCTCTTGTAACTGGGTAGTTACTTGGCGGAACTGCCTTGCGACTCGTTCCGTTTCTTCGGTGACAAAATCAATGTCACTAGCCGACTCACGCACTCGCACAATCCGCTCAATCATCTGCTGTGAGAGTGTATGGAAGGGGGTAAAACGATCCATTTCTAACTCGCTAAAACCCCGATCGGCATTGGAATCTGGAGCTTGAAAGCCGGGATCTTTCTTTTTGCGTCCAGCTAACAGAGAAGCTTCTAGTAGCGATCGCTCATACAACTCTTGCATCCTTGCGCCCACATCTGAGAGCTGTTGTACCTGAATCAGCAAGTTATCTAATGACTGCCGCAGCCGTTCATGATCCTGCTCTAAGGTATTGCGATTTACCACCAACTCTCCAACTAAATTACTCATATCGTCCAGTTGCTTAACTGGAACCTTCATCGTTTCTTCAAATCTGGCAGCCCGACGAGTAGAGGGGCGGGGAGTTTTGCTGGTGTTTGATTTTACTGAAGGTGAATGGGATATTGTTTGATCTGCTTCTGCCAGCAACTTCTCCAAATCACCAAATTCATCTTTTATAGCTGGTGATGGAATGGGATTTTTAGCCAACACTGGTTGAATCTCTGAGGGCTGGCGTTGGCGTAGCCCGTCGTAGACATCGCTTTCATTATCTGTACCTAGCAATTCTTCCAGGGCAGCAAAGTCTACTTCTGGTATCTCCTTGGCTTTAGGGATGGGTGCTACTTCCTCTCCTAGTAATGCTGCCAAGTCTGCAAATTCATCTTCTGGAGCAATTTGTTCAACGATTTCTGTAGTTGCCAATCCTTCGTTCGGGGCAAGAATTGCACTTTCTCCCTCTAACACTAGTGCAGTTTCAGATATCTCTCCTAAATCCCACAAATCAGCTTCGACATCTTCCTGAATAACCGTTTGTGTGAAGTCATTGACAGCTTGTAAGTCAATTGTTGCCTCATTTCCTTCTAATTCTTCCTGCTTTTCTACTTCTGGCAGAGCAGTTTTTGCAAACAATGAATCATTATCAAAACCCAGTTCTGTATCTTCAAAAGCTATGTTTTCTGCGAAGTCAAAGGTAGTTTCTAAATTATTTTCTTCAGTATCTAAAATTTCTGTACTTGTCTGGGCTGAATCTGAATTTTCCCCAAAACTAATAGTTTCTGATAGTTCATCCACAGCATTCTCTGTGGTTTCCATCTGAATATAGGTGGAATCATTTGCCGCGACATCTTCAAACAGCATTTGTGGATTTTCATCCAGAGAAGCGAACAAATCATCTGGCTGTGCTTGGGTTAATGCTGAATCTGAATTTTCCCCAAAACTAATAGTTTCTGATAGTTCATCCACAGTATTCTCTGTGGTTTCCATCTGAATATAGGTGGAGTCATTTGTAGCGACATCTTCAAAAAGCAGTTGCGGATTTTCATCGAAAGAGCTTAATGAATTAAGTTCCAGATCAACATCAGATATCTCTGGGGGCTGATTAGTAAATTCTGGAACAAAATCTAAAGCTTCTGGTTGTTGCGGCCTGAGAATTTCTTCCTCTGGATGCGTCGTAAACAAAGGCATTTCAGGCGTAGAGACATCGTTGATTGCAGGAGAAATATTTGAGCTACTTGGTACTAATTCATCAAATAAATCATCTCCCGAATCTGATGAGAGTATCAAATCTAGCTGCTCTTGCTGCTGGAAATTGAGATCAAAATCTTCTTCTATGTCAAAACTAGCTATAGGAGAAGTTATAAGCGACTGACTATCGCCAAAAATATCATCAGTTACACCAGTAAACAAACTCTCATCTAACGCCCTTTCCACATTCTGCTCAATTAAGGAATCGAACTCGTCCTGCTCCTCTGTGGTTTCCTGACTCCAAAAGTTGCTCAGATCATTTTCTGATTGAGAAAATTCAGGTGCTGTTCCTGGAGAAGTATCAAATAAATCACCGATTTCTGGTTCACTTGTAGGCAGTAGTACCTGTTCTTCCGTTTCAGCAAACAAGCTGTCCAAAGACAAGCCTGTTGGCTGGGGTAATTCTATGTAGTCACTGGGGGTAATTTCTTCTACCCAATTTGCATTTCTAGGTTCTAAAAATAAGTTATCAAAACTGTTGTGTTGGTTGGTAGATAATTCCACACTGGCGAATGACTCAGTTTCTGGTTGAGTCACTTCCCCTATTGGCAATAGTTCATCATCATCTAATGCCAGTGACAATAAATCTTCTACTGCATCATTTTTGTTGACATCATTAGACTGGTTTGTATCACTAGAAATATCAATAAATTCTTGTAAATCTTCAGAAGAAGAATCTAAATTTATATCAAGTACGTTAATATCACTTAACTCTAGATTCGTAGCAGCTGTTTGTTGATTTTGCGGTTCTAAATTTTCCTTTTCTAGGAAATTATCGCCAAATAATAGAGATAAATCTTCTGTAGTAGCTGTATTTGTTGGGTGCTGTGTATTGCTTATGTCTTCATCAAAGGAGAGTAAATCGGATAAATCGCCATCAGCAATCTCAGCATCAGTACTGCTGAAATCAATTCCAAAGTCATCGGTGGAAACGATATCTAAAGTTTCTTCTTGATGCCAGCTTTCATCTAGTTCGGGAGTCTCACCTTCAAATAAATCGGCAAGGGTATTTAACTCAGCTATTCCTACCTCTGGGCCATTAGGGTCAAGATTGTTACTGATTGGATGTGCTTCTTCGTGTGTGTTGAAAGTAAGACTGGTGTGAGTCGCAGCATTGAGTTGTGTTCCTTGGAACTCAAGATAGGAGCGTTCGTTGGAGACGTTGGCATAGCCAGACGCTCGTGGACTTGCTAACGCTGCGCGATCGCTAGTATCTTCGCCTAGATTCAATTCTTCAGTTGTCTGGTTGGTGTTACCAAATAGAATTGGCTCTGATTCTGTCAAAGCCGCAGACTGTTCATCAAACAAATCAGGCGTAACCGCTAATAACTCAATTTCTGCAAAGCTCAAAAGTGCTTCTAGTTGCTGACTAATTGCAATTTCAGTTTTCCTACCTTGCAGGACTAATTCTTGAGCTTGTTTAATTTCGGTAATAACAATTTTAGCTAAAGTCAGATAAGTATTTTCGGGATTGCCGATGGCACTGGCTGCTGCTTGACACAAACGACACCATTTCGACAAATTCCAAGTCTCACCAAGTTTGACCAACTGCTGACAGCATTGCTGAAGATTTTGCCGAGTTGAGGGTGTTGTGGTTTGCTTAAATAGTTGCAACATTTCCCGCAGTGTTTGCAGCACTTGAGTTTGGAACTCGCCCCAATCATTATTCTCTTTAGCGGTGACTGGCGAAGACACCTCCTGGGGTGCTACTGAGTTTGAAGATTCTGCTGCCAAATTGGGAATATCTCGCCGCAGGAAAAGTTCTGTAAGTGTGGAGACATTCTCTACAGAGGTTGTGTGTGGTTCTGTTGCGTCAGGATTGCTGGCTACTCCACTCTTTGCTTGTTCTACAAGTAGTGCCAAATGCTGATACAGCCATTGAAAGACTGGCTCCGTTTCTGACATCAAAGTATTAGCTGCATCTTCGGAAAGACCATAAGGCCCGCTCAAATGCTCTAACAGCGATTTTAGGGTATCAGATACACCAAGAAATAAAGACTCTAACTTTTGGTCAATCTTAACCGGATTATCTTTAAGAACTTTGAAACAATCTTCCAGACGGTGGGAGGTATGCTGGATGCTAGTCAATCCAAGCATCGCCGCTCCTCCTTTGATGGAGTGAGCCGCCCGGAAGACTTCACTGATCATTTCCGGGTCGTTCAGAGTACCCTCTAAATTCAGCAAGCCCTGCTCAATGGTATTCAGGTGATCCCTGGCTTCTTCAATAAAGTAACCCAAAATCCGCTGTTGTTGTTCCGGCAGCATAGTTTTTTAGTCATTAGTCATTGGTCATTGGTCATTGGTCATTGGTCATTAGTCATTAGCAAATAAAAAAGGACAAAAGACAAATGACTATTTATCTGGTTTCCATAGTTTCCACTCGGAAACGTTCAACGGAGGCGATTAAGTCACGGGAGACACCTACTAAGTGTTGTAGGGCACCTGAAACTCGCTGTGCTTCCTGGGAAGTTTCTTGGGCAGTCAGTTCTACTGATTGCATTACATGAGCGACGGCGCGGGAGGTTTCCGTTTGTTCCACAGTGTCGCTGGTAATGGATCGTACAAGGATATCAATGCGATTCGCCACTTGAATAATGTTTTCGAGCGATCGCTTGGCTTCTTCTGCCAATTTTGTCCCTTTAATTACTTGTTGTGTGCCTTCTTCCATTGCGGTCATTACTGAGCCTGTTTCGCTTTGGATTTGCATCACAATTTGTTCAATTTCCTTCAGGGATTTAGCAGATTTGTCTGCTAACTGGCGCACTTCATCTGCTACGATCGCAAACCCGCGTCCCGCCTCTCCTGCCCTTGCTGCCTCAATACTGGCATTGAGTGCTAACAAGTTTGTTCTCGAAGCAATCTGAGAAATCAACGCCACAATTTTAGAAATTTCTTGAGAAGATTCCGCCAACCGCTTCACTTTGCGAGTGGTTTCGGCAACGGTTTCTCGAATTTCTAAAATCCCCGCCACGGTATTTTCTACTGCTTCGCCACCTTTGAGAGCGATCGTACTAGCATCACGAGCGACGGTTTCGGCTTCCCGCGCCGCTTCTGCTACCCGCTGAATTGAGTCGGTCATTACCTGTACAGAATTCAGCGTTACTGCCAACTCTTCTGCTTGGCGCAAGGCATCACTAGATAATGCTCTAGCAAAGGTTTCAGAGTTAGTTGCACCTTTTGTTACATCCTTCGCCGCTACTTTTACCTGTTGCACAATATCCCGCAAGTTTTGAATTGTCAGGTTAAAGGCATCAGCTACGGCTCCCAGTACGTCGGCTGTCACTTCAGCTTGGACTGTTAAATCACCTCTAGCAGCACCTTCCACATCATCCAAGAGACGAATCACCTGGCGTTGGAGATTTTCTTTGGCTTCCTCTTGTTCATCGGCTTTCCGTTGGGCTTCACTTGTGGTTGTGAAAATTACCCGTGCCATTTCATTAAAGCCAGTGGATAGATGCCCCAATTCATCTTCGGAATACACTGTAGCTTGAGCATTCAGATTTCCTTGACGTACAGCCTCAAACTGAGCTTGGAGATCATTAGTTGTGCGCCGAATTTGTTTCAGCGCCAAATTCCCCATAAAGCCTGCGGTAGCAAAACCTGCAATCCCAGATGCGAGTGACATTGCCCAACCTGTGTTTCGTACTGTTTCTCGTTGTTGGGGTGGCGAAAATGTGGTGGCGACAAAGCTAACTGTGGCTACAACCAGCGCTGAGACAATGCCTACACTTCCAGCAATTAACCATTGTTTCTGTTCGATGGAGGCATTTTCTAATGGTGCTAACCATCCTTGCTCGATGCTGACGTTGGGTTCTAGTTTCGAGACATCTGTTTGGCTAAAGACTGGAACTCCTTCATGGGAACCAGTCATCGAAAATAGTTCTTCTTCGCGATCGGCTGTATTACTTGGAAAAGCCTCTGCGACTTGAGCGCGTCCAGTGTCACTATTTTCTGCTTGAGCAGAATGCATTGCTAGATCGCCGAAGTTAGCATCTCCCTCGATCAGGTCAAACCCTGGAATGTTGCCTAAATCGTCAAATTCCTCAAAATCATCTAAAAACTCGATATTGCTCTTAGAATTTTCTCCATTCAGTATATTACTTGAGTCTTCATAAGAACTTAAACCCTCTGAGCCAAAAGCAGACTCAAATGCTTCCATATCAAAGTTTTCATCGTCATCAAAGCTATTTTGACCGATGAATTCACCTGATTTAAACGGCTTTTTCTCTAGAGGTGAGTTGCTATTAAAAGATGAGTAATTATCAGATAAATCCGGCTTAAAATCTTCTTTCACCTCATCATCTTTTGGTTCTAACAAACTATGTGCTTCGGTTTCAGGCAAATTATCTTGACTACCATATACCGACTTATTTGTTGTTGCCGAACCATTTCTCAGTTCTTCTTCAACAATTAGTAAAGTTTCATCTCCAAAACTAGATTTTTTATATTCTAAATTCTCAATACTAAGCTCTGGAGACTTGGGTTCACTCAACAAATCAGGAAAGTTATTCTCGCTATTACCAGTTTGTGAATTAGAATATAAAGAGTTATTACTGTCAATAGTTGAATTTTCATGAGGAGAATTGATCCCATTATCTGGAAATTGACTATTTACTAATGATTCTTCCAGAATATCTCCTGATACATCTTCCTGCCAAAAAGCAGGTAACTCTAATTCTGTATTCTCCTCCCAGTTACTATTTGACTCTTGTTCCTGTGATTCGTCATTTAAATTTAAGGCAAAAGGGTCGTCACCAAAAGCTGGAGAAGAATCTAAGATTTTGACCGTTCCAATGCTGTCTTCTGTGGGTAGGTCAAATGGACTTTTTGAAGATAGTTCTTCAACGCTATCCACAGTTTCTTGATGCTCTCCAAAAAAGTTCAAATCAAGGTTATTACTGTCAAACTCCTCACTAGCGTTCAAATCTTCTAATTCTGGTTCCCTATATGCCAGTGGATCAGACATCTCTGAGGAATTTATTTGCTCTTGACTTCCGGATGTATCAACCTGCCCACCGAATGACTGTAAATATTGATTGATATTTTCAATTCCATTCTTGGCAAAACCAATAATTTCTTGATCGTTAGTCAAGCCTAATACCTGTTGATATTCTTCTTTTGCTACATCGTACTGCTGTAAAACATAGTAGATGTGACCCCGCAACAAATGGGAGTTGGGGTCATCTGGTAAATTTTGCACCACTTGATCAACTAAAGTGGCTGCAACCTCATAATTCCTTTGAACATAGGCGGTCATCGCCTGTTGATATGTTGGCTCGTAATTATCAATACTTGCTGCCATTTCCTCCTCCAATTTCATCCTGCCCACCTAGCACTCCGTACAATTGCCATTTGATCGAGCAGTCGTAGACACTGATTGTTTTTAGCACCTAATGACCACTCTCCACGTAAAAAAGGAGCCATAGTATCTGGAACATTAGTTGGTGGCATGAGATTTTGGACATCCAGCCAATCCATACCACCAATTTCCTCTACTGCTAAACCCACTATTGTGTCTTGCTCCTCGATGGCAATTACCGAAATTTCAGCTCTATCCGTGTTTAATGCACTTGCTTCCCCAAGAAATTGACCCAAATCGGCCACCCAAATAACTCGACCTCGTAAATTTAGAGTACCCAAAAGTAAAGGAGAAGCATTAGGAATCGGGGTGATTCTATCAGGACTTAGTTCAATTACCTCCCGAATGCCAGTCGCTTGTAGTGCAAACTCCTGATGCGAGGGAATGTAAAACCTCAAATGTAACTCACCTTCAGGACTTTCTACTTGTAATTCTGGTCGGAAGTGGTCTTGACCGCTGCCACTTAAAAAGTCCGGTTTGCTGACCATGTTGTTTTTATCCTTATCCTCGCAGCAGTTGTTTGACTGTTCCTACCAACTCGGTTGGTTGAAATGGTTTGGCTATGTAAGCATCTGCACCCTGTTTCATCCCCCAGTAGCGATCAAATTCTTCGCCTTTGGAAGAACACATAACCACTGGGACATTTTGGGTTTTTGGATCGGATTTTAACCGCCGACAAACTTCGTAGCCGTTCATCCGGGGCATGACAATATCCAATACCACTAAATCTGGAGGTGCTATTTGAATTGCCTCCAATGCTTCTAATCCGTCGCTGGCATGAGTAACTGTTAGGCCAGTTGCTTTCAGGAGGTCTGTAATCATCTCCCTTTGCGCGATACTGTCTTCCACAATCAGAACTGTACTCATAAGTGTCTATTTACCTCCTGATGTAAACGTTCCTATTTGGAACATTCCCTGATTCCTCCGCAAGTATTAACTGTATAAATTAATTCTATGTTTTCACTATTTTCCGGGAGATTGACGTTTCACGAAGTTGACTGACTCTGTGATAACATCTTTTAACTCATCTTTTAGTAGATCAACAAATCTTCGATCTCTTTATATGTCCCATAGATGAGGAAGAAATAATCAATGCCCCATGCCCAATGCCCTATTTTCCTTGCTTGTTGATATATTTATCCACGAGCATGAGTAACTCAGTATCTGTAAATGGTTTTGTTAAATAATCTGTAGCCCCGACCATCCTAGCTTTGACTCGATCGATAAACCCATCTTTCCCGGTAAGCATGATAATTGGTGTGAGCCGAAATACTGTTGAATGTCGCAGCATGGCGCAAACCTCGTACCCCTCCAATTCAGACATGGCAATGTCGCATAAAATTAAATCTGGTTTGAGTTGAAAAACTAGACTTAGTGCCTCTAAGGGATTGGTGAGAGCGATCGCTTCATAACCTTGTGGTTCTAAGATCGAATTTATAGTCTCACCGATGGCGATCGCATCGTCAATACATACTATCCGCCCCTTTTGTTTTTCCTTCAATTCCCAGCTATCTGTGTGGATATCTGGTTTACTAGTGGCTGAATATACCAGTTGTAGCCAACCCTGTTGCACATAAGGATATATTGCCTTAGCGACTGTCAAAATATCTCGGTTAAGATGGCGAGCTAGTTGTCGCAAGGATGTTTTACCATCAGCCCAATGTTGTAACTTATTTACGGTTGCTTCTGGTAGGGAAGATTGTAGCTGAACTTTGTCAGATAGCACTGGCAATTGTTCTGGAGACTGAATATGTGGATAGAGTTGCTTCCACTCTTGCACCTGCTTCGTAATTTTTGTCACAAATGGAGCAATCTCAAAGGTGTTTAATTGCGGGGCAAGTGCCACACCCTGATGGAAAATAAAGTTACCTTGGCGTAAACTCAGCAGGTCAAAGAGAGTTTCATGCACCAAGCCCTGAATGATACTACCAGCGGTCTTTGGGTTGATAATATTCCGCTCCAAGAGTACCCAAAGATAGGCATACTCTGGCGCGTCAGTTGGTGGTAGGGAGGCAATTTGTTTGTCGGTGAGTCGCGTCTCAACTCGGTAATGACGTAAATAATCGCTAATTCTGGATAAACTACTCTCGCCTTCTTGGCAATAGATAATTTGACCATTCACGAAAAAGACGAACCAAGACTGTTGTTTAGGACGATAAATGCTTGCTCCCTCTCCACCTAGTTTGTTGCTATGGTGAGAGCTATAAGCTTCCACCCATAGTTGCCCAGTTCGTTGTCCCAATTCAATCAATTGCAGGATACTGCAAATATCAATTTCATTTAAATTTCCCTGCATTTATCTAAAAGTTACTCCTTAAGTATTGCTGAATTCTGAATGCTGAATTCTGACTTCTTCTTTCAGTATTGATTATGGAGTATTGAAAAGATTTTTACCCTGTTCTGATTGTTTTTAGGAAATACATTAAGCTATGAAGCTTCATCTTTCGTAATACACTTGACAAAGCTAGTGTTAACACGGAAGTCATCATCACTGTCATCAGTACAAAATATAAAGGCGCGACTAGGTCGCTTCTATAAGTATCAAGACGTAATATCTCGCGTCTATAGTTTTGTCTGTCTTGTTCTCTTTAACTTCGGTTGAGTGAGACAAGTTAACAGAATTATTTAAGGTATATCCCAAAACACGAACTTGAAGTGCATCAATAAAGGACTAACGGTGTGCTGTATTTAGCAGAAGTACAAAAACAGAAAGGTGGTTTACTCAGTGGCGGTGCTAAAACCGAACTGAAACTGCTAGCTTGTCAGCGAACTGACCAGAATTGGAGTACTGTGTCGGAAGAAGTGATTGCCGCTGAGGACGCAAGCAAATTAAATGATGGTGCTTTGGTACTGGCTGAACTGAATCCGAATCGTCAAGTACAGAGGATTCAAGAGGCAGGGCGGCCACTAGTCAACATTTTGCAGAATTTCTCCCGCCAGTTGGAGAAATTTAAGCTTAAGGAAGATGAAATTGATCAGTGGAAACAGTCACTAACGTTTCAGGCGCAAGAGTTGAATCGCCGTGAAATGGACATGGAAGTACGCTCCGAACAGTTGCAACAATTGGAGGAAGAGTTGCAACAACTGGAGGAGCAAAAACAAGAAGTTGACACTTCACGCCAAGAAATTGAACGATTGCAAGGAGAAATTGACCGCAACCGCCAAGAGTTGGAGGGGGCTTGGGAGCATTTACGCGGTGAGCAGCGTCGCCTAGAGGAACGTCAAGCGGATTTTCAACCAGGGACGGTTTTGGATGAGGAGCAAAGTCGGGTAATGAGTGAGTTACTCGATCGCTTGTCTAGTCGTGTTGCTCCCACGGAAACAGTCAGAGAACACTTGCATCTAGCCTTTGAATTGGTCGAAAAGCAGCAAGCTACTCTCACCCCACACTGGCAAAAACTGGAGGAGCATAAAAGTGCGATCGCACAACAGCAAGAAGAAGTTGAGCGTTTGTCACAAACTTTTAGCGATCGCCAAAATGCATTGCAAGAAGCACAAAATTCTCTATTCCAGCACACAGCCCAATTGCAGATAAATACAGCAGACCTTACCAGCAAGCAGGAGTATGCTCGGATAATTAAAGAGCAGTTACGAAATGCCGAAGAGTTATATCAACAGATTCACTCTTTGGCTGCAACATCTGGTGGTGTAGTTCTCGGACAGGAAGCTGATGTGGAAGCTTTGGATAAAATGTCTTTAGAAGAACTACAAAAGATAGTGCAAGACTTGCAGCATAAGTTAGAAATAGATGCTAGCTTTGTTCACGATCAAGAACAAGAACTGAAATATAAA
>JBGTMK010000484.1:0-7591 GCA_041743605.1 Nostoc sp. | reverse complement strand
CTTACCTACCCGAAAAGCAACTTGTTCGCCGTTTTTACCTTGAGCGATCGCAATATCTCCCTCTTTGACACCATAAGTTTTTTGGTAGTCTACGCCTCTGGTAGTGTGTATCCTACCGTGTCCGCGCATAGCATCGATGGTTGTATCAGCTGGTACTGTGGAAGGTTCACCGTGCAGATGCAGCGTATAAACCATTGGTACTGGTTTTCCAGAGATGGTGGGATTGTCTGGAATCTGAGGGTTAGCAGCGCGTGCCGCAGTGGAATTCCCGATGGCGATAATTTCTTCTACAGTTGTTTGGTTTAAAGGGTGTGAGGGTATGTTTCGGGTGACTTCTCTGAGGCTGGTATAACTGCGTTCTACTTTAATTTCTCCTCCTGGTGTCCACTCGTTAGTTTTGATGGTGAGGTCGCTGTTGCTTGGGACTATCGCACGAGGAGGTTGGTTTGAGGCGAGGAAGTTCTCAAATTTTTGGCGAACGCTGTTTTCTCTGCCCCAGTCATTTTTAATTGACCAGATGTTGATAGACCATCTGCCTGCTTCAGTATTGAGGGCAGCGTGTTCATTCTTGCAGTTAAAGCGGGTTACAGTACCCGACTCAAGTTTAAACTCTTGGTATGGTGCGTCCTGATTTTCCTCCCTAGTCCATGCCATTCGTTCCTTAGCAGCGCGATATCCCCAATCAGAATTTCCGATATTAATGCTGCGGGCTTCCGTCGCGGCGTAGGAGTCATCGCGGTGGTAGTTGATGCCAGCGCCGGGGTTCTCGGAGTAAGTGACCAGCACAATATCAGCATCAGGATATACTTGCTTGACAAGTTCCATTAACTTGTCGTCCTGTACTCCTGGCTTGAAGTCTTTATCCTTCAAATCCCATTTTGCACCGACCCATGCGACTTGTCTTAGTAGTGCGTAATTGGATTTATCATTCTCAAGTACAGGTTTGAGGTGGGTTTCAAGGTGCGATCGCAATTGTTCTACTTTTTCCTCGCTTACCTTCCCTAATATTTCGATAGCTTTGGTTTGATCAGCTTGGCGCGAGTTTGGTAGTAATATTGCTTGGTTATTAGCTTTTGATTGTGTATTTTTTAATACTTGTACTTCAACTGAGTTTTGATAAACTTGTGAAATACCTGCAACTGTAGCGTTAGTATTTGATTGAATGTTAGTTATATTATTTTCTGGTACAGCTTTTGCAGGAATAATTGGTACTGGAGAATCTACTTGATTAAGCTCTCTGGGACGGTTAGGTAGTGCTTGTAGAGCTTTTTTGTACTCACTATTTTCTGGAATTTGGTTTAATTCTAAACGACTACCTTCAGCCGCAACTTTTTGATTTAACTCTGCACTAAGTTGTTCGTAACGGTCAAATCCATCAACTTTACCGATATTAATCGGTTCTCCAAGTAAACTATTTAATTCTTCGTTTATTTTTTCACTAATCTCATTTTTATTAAAAATAAATGTAGCTGTGTTACTCTCAATAAAATAATGATTTTCAGTAGATTTTGATTCTAGCCAAGTGGCTACAGCGATCGCGTCTTGTGCGGGAACAACTAATCCGAGAGCTTCTTTAGTTTCTACCTGCGATCCATCTGGAGAACTATATTGTTGGTTTGGGTTATAAAAATATACAGTTTGTTCTGGAACGACTGGAGGGATTTGTGACGGTGTATCTGCACTCTTGATATTACCACCAGCACGGTCAATAAATGTTTGTTTTAATTCCTCACTAATGGTGCTTTCATCGAGTACGAATACAGTCATACCTTTTTTGGCTTCTAAGCGAGCTTGTAAACTGGGAAGTAGTTCGTATGATACTCCTACTTTTTCTAGATACTTTTTGGTTTTTTCGGCTATATTTTCATCAACTGCTAATCCTAAAAGCCCTACTAATTTTTGTTCTTTATCTTGGAATATGATTGTCGGACGTTCGTTAATTTTACCGAGTATTTGGTTACGTTTTTGTTGCTGTTCGTTTCTGACAGGCTTCTCATTACTGATAAGCTGACTGCGCTTAACCCATTTATCGGGATACTCTACTGTTTCTGGATTAATAGTTATTTTACAGGTACTTTCATTACTGGTAATCTCTATAGGGATAGTAGTTCGTTGTTGGTTTAAGCGAATAATACCCGTATCAATTAGTTTTTGTACAGTGCTACTTTCTTTCCTTTGCCACTGTCTTTGTACATTCTCTCTATTTAACTCGGCTTCGAGGCGTTCAGTATGCTGACCAATAATACCGAGTGATTGATCGCCAATTTTAGCAATATAAACGTGTTTTTTATCAAATGCTCTAACTAAAGTTTCTTTAAATGCTTGGTTGCTAATCTCCTGTTTTTTGTACTTGGGATTAGTAATATTAATTCGTAAAAAATTTCCCTTAGATGTCTCTGCTATTGCATAGGCATTTTGTCCGGTGATGATGGTTTGAATTTTAAGCTGTAACTGTTGCCCATTACCGGGTTTTTCTGCTAGCCAACCTTCAGCAATACCCTCTTTGATTGATTCCTTATCAATGTTGCCTAGTTTCTCAGGTTTATTACCATTTTGAAGATAAATGGTATAGTCTTCCCGAATAAGGTCAACCTTTTCGATTGTTAACATTACAGGTTCATTATTAAACCTTTGGGAATTTCCAAACTTATTAACTTCACCTACTTTAAAGGTAAGTTCTGGTAGTCCGGGTACTTTGGTTGTAACAGAGGTGGTATATACTCCACCTTTTTCAATGCTGGCAATAGCAACACTACCAATTGGTAGTCGGGCGTTACTTTGTTCTATATTGCCAAATGTTTTGTAGTTACCTTCCTGATTCTGGAGTTCAATGACACTTTTTCCATCTTCAGCTAGATTAAATCGAATATTTTGAGGTTTATTTTCATAAAATAATTCACTACTGCGGTCGAAACCAGTGATACTAAACTCGTTAAATCTAAGTGTGTCTAACTGACTGATAATCTCTTCAGGAAAGGCAGCAAAGGCGAAATTAGAAACTTTCTTTTGGTAATCGCTACCTTTATCATTACTACTCTCACGAGTAGTTGATACTGCCCAAGTAGCAGCTGCCATTGCTAACTTTTGTCCTTCTGGAATGGAATTGGAAAATTCTTCTGCTATCTGGTAGGCTTTTTGGTAAAGAAGCTTAATTTGACCTTCGCTTAATTCAGCTTGGAAGGCTATTTTGTTAGACGTTACTTCCTGTCCAAGTTCAATTCCTATCTCTTCGGGTTTGTTTTCTTGCTCCTTAGCAAGTGTTCCTAATGCCCTAAACTTGGGTTTACCGTTCTCAGTCTCATCGTTAATTTGGGCATAAACTACATATTTATGCAGGCGGTTACTGTTGCGCTTGTCTTCAGATATTTCTGATAGCTTGATTGTAACTTTATTAGCTTTCCAGATAAATTCGTTGTCATACTGTAAAAGGTTAGTTACACTTACTTGATTGCCGTTAGCAAGGGTAATATTTACAGACGGCCCTTTTTCAGTTTCTTTTTGTCTAGATAGCTGACTCGCTTGGTTAAAGGATTTGTCGAATTCTTTTTTGACAAGAGTAGCTCTTAATCGCTGTTCGTTAGAAAACTCGACACCTTTAAATAAAGCTTGAAATTGGGCGATTTCACGTGATTCGAGACGAGCTTTTTCAAAATACTGGTTGGTTTGAGCAATTAGTAATTCAACAGGCGAGTATCCCGTCGGTTGAATTGTATTGTCAATATAAACATCTTTTTTCTTATCCTTAATATAGTTAACTTCCCGGTGGAGAATCCGACTGTTGTTGCGGATAATTTCCATTTCGGGTTTTTTGGCACTTTTGAAGAGGTCAACTGCAATTTGGTTTTGAAATGCTGCCTCGGCAATCATTTCGCGGTACACCTGGGTATTAGTGTTCATTGCTACTAGTGCATTGATCTGGTTTAGGGGTTCTTGCCGAACAGTTTTGATAAACTCTTCCATGTAACCGCGATACTTGGTCGGAATTTCCTTCCCTTCAATACCCTTGGATTTTGCCCAGGCTTCTGTTTTAAATAAATCTTCGTAGTGTTTGGCTACCTGCCGTACGTACTCAATTTGGTCTTTTTCACTACCAAAGTTTTTCAGGATAGTAATTTCTGACTCTAATGCCTCAATTGAGGTCAGGTGATTGTTGATAACACCGACACTAATGCCATCGCTCATGTGTATGGCGATTTCTTCAAATTCTGGCTGACTACCATCTTCCTGGTAAAAAGATTGTTTTTTGAGTTTAACAGTTGGATCGTAAGCGTTTTCAGGCAGATTGCGCTCCCTTGCCTCGGCAGTGAGGTTTGGATACCTGCTTGCCCGCTCGAAGCCAATACAATCACCGTCGTAGTCGCGTGCCTGACGCTCTTGTTCGGACTCTTGAGGAAGAATTTCTAGTTTGTAACCAGCTGACTTTAGTTCTGAAATATACTCATTAAATTTGTTGGTAAACTCGATTTTGTTTTTAGTTTCAAGCTTGCCGATATTTTTATCTAAGTAATTTTCAATACCTTCTAACTGAATATTTTTACTTTGGGCTTCGGGTAGGACAGATTTAATTTGCTTGTTTAAACGGTTGTAAATGCGATCGCTTGTTTCGTCCGAGACAGCGATCGCACCTACGAGAGGTTGACCATCAGGCCCAAGAATATCTTCTACAATTTTGTTAATTGAGACGCACAGACCATTTGAGTTGAGGAAAGGGGAGCGGAAGTTGAGAACTTCTTCCCCGTCTTGATAGTGTGGAATGCAGATTTCCTCATTTTGCAGGTCTTTGGAGGGAATGACCATTGCTCGCTCAAACGTGAGTGTTTTGCCAATGGCGATTTCTTTCCACTCGTTTTGGACGAACCGGGCGAGTTCGCGCTGTACTTTCTCAGTTTCAAGAAGTTGACCCTCTCCTTGCAGGTCAGCTTTGATAAGTTTGTAAATGAAAGAGTCAGTAGCAATGCGATCGCCTACGGCGGGCGCTCCCGCGCCATCGCGCAAAGTTTCTAACTCTTCTGCTACTGTTGGATCTTCTGCTGCTTGTTCTTCTAGCGTGGTTGCTTGTTCTTCAAGAAAAGCTTTCCGTTTCTCGTACTTTTCGCAGTAAAGTTGTGCAAGTTGTCGAGGGTCGTCCTGTACAACATTCAGCTTTTTGGCTTCAAGTTCTAGCTGTTCGGTAAAGTCTTTCAGCCCGTTAGGGAATGAAGCGAGTAACTGCGAGATAGCTGTTTTACCGAGTTCAGATTGTGATTTTTCACCTAGCCAGATATTTTGCCTGTACAGTCCAGGTTGAATTTGGGGCTTGCTTGGCCCATTAGGGTTGTCTTTATCAGTTCCCTTGAATGCAGATAAGGGAAGAATTAAGTCAATTTTAGTTGATTTGTTGGGATCTGAATAATTGAGGATTTGGTCAAGGTTTGCAGGTCGTAAAGTACCTTTGCCAAAGCGGTATTTGTTATCGTCTCCGTCTTGGTCAGTCCAGCCGAAGCGGTGCTGAATTACTCGATATTTATCACCTTTTTGATGCTTGGTTAATTCGTGATATAAGTCTGTGGATATTTGCCCGTAACAGTCTCCTGTTAGCCGATACGCCTGATCGTTACTAATAACGCCACCATTTTCACCATTACTGTCATCAACAATTAGAATATTTAACTCTTTATTGACGCTATTTTTACACGAACCGAGAAAAATAGATCCGTAAGCACCTCTATCTTTGTTGTCAGGGCATAATTGTTTAATTCTATCTAGACATTCTTCCGGCCCATATAGCAACCGTGTTTTTGATGATAATAATAATTTGTGACCTTCAGGATGATTAATTAATTGTTCCACACTAGACTTTTCGTCCATATGCCCGAACGAAAAGTTAACCCCAGGAAAGAAATGTTCTATTAAGGTATCATTAAGTTCTTCTTTTAACAGTGAATCTGGATTAACCGTATTACCATCTGTATGAATCCACTGATTTAACCTAGTGTCAAAATGTTTAGCTTGAATTGTCATATATAAACAATTAAACTTATAAATTTAAATATAAATTTTTACTTTTTGGCACTAAAATACCCTTAGAGCTTGATTTTACTTTCTCTATATCGGTAATTTATTAAACAATTTTCTAATTTCTATTTCCAAAATAAATGTAATTGTTAATACAGATTAATGTAGTTATTACTTAGATCCAGTCTCCTGAAGACCTATTCGGCGCGATATCAAAATTTAAGTATGAAAAAAATATACAAACTTCTCAATTACTTCTTGCTTAATGCTAAATCAGTAGTAACATTCTTAATGTTTGCCATTGTGCTGATGTTTGTAGTTTGAGAGAGAAAGCTAAATTAGTGTGGCAGCAGCTTGATAATTTTATGTCTGCCTAATTTTTTACCCTTCTGTAGTTTTTCAATTTGGAGTTGTCCTTTGTTCTAGCTATTATTTTTATTTAAAGTAACTAGAACAAAGTGGCTTGACATACAAAGCTTGACTTCTCAGTGTGGGTTCGCAGATAAGATGAAATTCTGACAACGAATTTATAAGGGTTCCAGGTACCGATATTCGCGCATAAAGTGAAATTCATTGTGGAGTCTGGGTTTGAGCCAAATATTCAATTCGCACATAAATTGAAATTTTCCGACTTTGATTTAACGACAGCCCGAATGCTTTTAAAAGCGTACTTTTGAAGTGCGATAGGCTTACGCCCCACGCCCAGGCGATCGCCTCGTGTCATAGGTAGCCAAGCAGCTTGACTATGGAAAATTCGGAATTTTAGGTATAAATTATAATCAGTATTTAACAAAATATAGTGAATTTCTGTGAGTAGATGCAAAATTTCACTTTATGTGCCAATTCGCTAGCTTTCTCAAACCCTTGCCCCACAATCGATTTCACTTTATGTGCGAATTCCGTCGCCTGGAACTCCTGTAACTCCGTTGTTCAAATTTCATCTTATCTACGAACCGACACAGGGTTTCAACTTATCTTGTCGCAGACTAAGTGAAAATTTGTCGCGGACTAGATGAAAAATTCCTACCAAATTCGCGGACTAATTGAAATTTTCCGCCAAATGAGGATAAAAGGTTGCAACTCATTACAGTATAACGCTTTGGAGAAATACTTCTCTAATTAGCGATCGCCGTATAGTACGAGAGAATAAGGGTTACACAAAGTCATTTTCAATTAGTCCGCGAATATTTTCACATAGTCCGCGACAATTTTCACTTAGTCTGCGAACCGACATCGCATGTTGGTGAAAGTGTTGTATATCAAGGGAAGTAGTGTTAATCGGAGATTATATCGGATAAAAGATAAGGGTATCTTATTTTGTCTTCTCCCTCTTGTAGCATGATGTAGCACCATGTCACTGAAAGCATAATGTGAGCAACTTGCTTGCTTTATGGTTTCAAACTGGGTTGCTCAAGTTATGAGCTTGGGACATTGAGGCGATCGCCTACCTTATGGGGCGATTATTCCAGCTTGTAGTAAAAGCTGACGCTCCTCAACTCTGTCACGACGGTTTAACTGCAATAACCCAATCGTAACCCGACCTATGGGGCTTAAAGGCACAAATTCAGACCCACTCAGGCGAAAATGTTCATGCCAG